>NZ_JBEYSL010000011.1:28226-33663 GCF_040642735.1 Micromonospora sp. NPDC047753
CGCGTGCGCCAGCTCAGCGCGTGCGCCAGCTCAGCGCGTGCGCCAGCTCAGCGCGTGCGCCAGCTCAGCGCGTGCGCCAGCTCAGCGCGTGCGCCTGCGGATCAGCAGGGCGATCCCGGCGAGGCCGACGGTGATGGTCAACATCACGCCGACGTTGAGCAGCAGCAGGCGTTGCAGGTCGCCGAGCGCCTCGTCGAGGTCCTTCGCCGGGTCCAGCGTGTCCTCCGGGAGGACACGCTCGCCGCCGCCCGCGCCGCCACTGACCGTGTCGAACTGCCGCTCCAGCGGCACACCGGCGGTGCGCAGGGTCTCGGACATGCTGAGCCGACCCAGGAACCAGCCGGCGCTGGTCTTCCGGCCGTCCGGCTGCTTCGCCGGCCGGAAGACGCGAGGGCCGCCGATCGCCTTGGGGTAGAGGTCGTAGGTCTGCTTCGGCGTCTCGCCGGCGAGCACCACGACGGTGTATTTCGGACCGAGGTTGGCTGCCTTCGGCCCGGTCGGCATGCCGGTGCGTGCGAGGAAGTTGACCTGGTCGATGACCGCGCCCACGAGGGCGGGCTCCTTCTCCGCGCGCAACCGCAGCGGTGCGGACAGCCCCGTGCCGGTGATGTCCACTCCGGCGGGTGCCGGCTTCGGCGCCGCCGAGGCCGAGCCCGCGGTGCCGAGCGACAGCAGTGCCACCGCCAGCGTGCCCGCCAACACGGCGGCCAACCGCCTCATGTGTCGGAGCATCCCGCCTCCTCGCCCCGTTCGATGGATGGCTTCGTGGTGACGTCTGGACCGATCTGCCGGTGCGGCATCGACCGGATGGTCGCGTCCACTCCTACAGACTCCGCAGAACGTCGATGAGTTGCAGCTTTTGGAACAGTAATTGGAACTATCTGCGATCTCTGCTCGACTAATGAGGAGCCGTTTGATCAGCGGGCGGATCGTACCCTTACGGAGGGGTTCATGGGGGGCAGGGTTACACGTACGGTGCGGGTCGTGCCAGTGGTGCTCGGCGTGGCGTTCGGTGTGTTGTTTTTGGTGCCGGCGACTCCGGCCGCCGCCCACAACCAGCTGACCGGCAGCAACCCGCGCGACGGCGCCCGCGTGGCGTCGGCACCCGCCCGGGTCGAGCTGCGGTTCCTCGCCAAGCCGTCGCCGACTACGACGAAGATCACAATAACCGGACCGGACAATGTGGTCGCTGGCGGGACTCCCGCCTTCGACGGCAGTCGGGTGCGGGTGCCGTTCAAGCCGGCCGCAGCCGGGCTCTACATCGTCGGCTACCAGCTCGCGTCGTCCGATGGGCACCCGGTGAAGGGCGAGGTGCGGTTCACCCTCACCACCGGCACCGCAGCCGACCCCACTGCCTCGCCGTCGGCCACCGCCGGAACCAACCCGGCGAGCTCGCCCTCGGCTGGCGCGTCGGCCATCGGCGTACCCTCCGCCGGCTCGCCGTCGGCGGCGCCCGGCAGCGCGACGGCCTCCCCGGTGCCGGCCGCCTCGGAGCAGTCCGACTCCGGCAGTCGCTGGTGGATCTGGGCTCTCGGCGGCCTGCTGCTGCTCGCCGCACTCGCGGCCGGCCTGTTCTTCCGCCGCCGCCGAGGCACCGCCTAGTCGATCATCTGATGCCCGGTAGGTCCCGAACCCGACCGGGCATCATGGCCCCCGGGGCCGAGCTGGCCCTGCTCCGCGATCTTGCACTTTCTGTCCCGACACAAGGGGCATCCCACCCATGTCGACAACCGAAACTGCAAGATCGACGCGCTGGAAGCGGGAGCGGCGCGCGGGAGGGGGAGCGGCGCGCGGGAGGGGGAGCGGCGGGGGCGGGGGCGGGGGCGGGGGGTTAGACCAGGCGTAGGCGGGCGGCGCGGATTCGGGTCAGGGTGCGCTCGCGGCCGAGCACCTCCAGCGACTCGAACAGCGGCAGACCCACTGTGCGACCGGTGACCGCGACCCGCACCGGCGCCTGCGTCTTGCCGAGCTTGAGGCCCCGCTCGGCGCCGACCGCCTCCAGCGTCGACTTCAACGACTCGGCGTCCCAGGACTCCAGCGCCTCGAACGCCGCGACGGCGTCGTCCAGCAGCTCGGCGGAACCGTCCTTCATCGTCTTGGTCCAGGCGGCCTCGTCGATCAGCGGTGAGGCCAGGAAGAGGAAGTCGACGTTCGGCACGATCTCGCTGAGCACCGCGATCCGCGTCTGGGCCAGCGGCGCCACGGCGGCGAACGCGTCGGCGTCGAACTCCTCCGGCTGCCACGGCGGCGGCGCGATGGTCCCGGTGCCGGTCAGCCACGGCTGGCAGGCGTCGATGAACTCGGTCACCGGCAGCGCGCGAATGTATTCGCCGTTGAACGCGCGCAGCTTCTTCTCGTCGAAGAACGCCGAGGAGAGGTTGACCTCGTCCAGCCGGAACTCGTCCTCGATGACCGACCAGGGAACGATCTCCCGGTCGCCGGAGGGAGCCCAGCCGAGCAGCATGAGGTAGTTGCGCATCGCGCCGGCCAGGTAACCCTCGTCGCGGTACGCCTCCAGGGCGACCTTGTCCCGGCGCTTGGAGAGCTTCTGCCGCTTCTCGTTGACCACCACCGGCACGTGTGCCCAGATCGGCGGCTTGACCCCGAGGGCTTCCCAGAGCAGCTGCTGCTTGGGGGTGTTGGGCAGGTGCTCCTCGGCCCGGATCACGTGGGTGATCCCCATCGTCATGTCGTCGACGACGTTGGCCAGCAGGAAGACCGGCGAGCCGTCACCGCGGGCGATGACGAAGTCCTCGATGAGCTTGTTCTCAAACGTGGGCTCACCGCGGATCAGGTCGACCACCACTGTCGCGCCCTCGTCGGGCGTACGGAAGCGCAGGGCGTGCCCGGGGCCGGGGCCGAGGCCACGGTCGCGGTGGTAGCCGTCGTAGCCCTGGTACTGCGAGCCGGTGCGGGCCTGCACGTCCTCGCGGGTGCAGTCGCAGTAGTAGGCGCGGCCCGACTCGTACAGGCGCGCGGCGGCGGCCCGGTGTTCCCCGGCGTTGGCCGACTGGAAGTACGGGCCCTCGTAGCTGCCCCGGGAGATCCCGATCCAGTCCAGCGCGGAGAGGATGCCCTCGGTCCACTCGGGCTTGTTGCGTGCCGCGTCGGTGTCCTCGATGCGCAGCACGAACACGCCGCCCTGCTGCTTGGCGTAGATCCAGTTCTGCAGCGCCGAGCGGGCGCCGCCGACGTGGAACATACCGGTCGGGGAAGGGGCGAAGCGCACACGTACTGTCACGTCCCCCAGCCTACGGCGGTCCGCGACTGCATTCCGCCACCGCCCCCCACGGCTCAGGGGACCGAGCGGATCTTGACGACCAGCGCGCTGCCGAGCAGGGTGACCACGGCGGTGACCGCGTAGAGCGTGGGATAGCCGCCCAGGTACACCACGAGCGGGGCGGAGAGTGCCGGGCCGAGCACCTGCGGCGCCGAGTTGGCGATGTTGATGACGCCCAGGTCCTTGGCCCGGTCGGTGGCCCGGGGCAGCACCTGGGTGATCAACGCGGCGTCCACCGAGAGGTAGACGCCGTAGCCGGCGCCGAGCAGCAGCGCCGCGACGATCGCCATCGGCCAGACCGGCGCGACCGCGAGCAGCAGCGCCGCCACCGCCATGATCAGCCCGGAGACGATCACGTAGATCTTGCGGCGGCCGGAACGGTCGGACAGCCGGCCGGCGACCACAGCTGTCAGCATCATCCCAAGCGTGTAGAGCAGGATCAGCACCAGCAGGCCACCCTCGGGATCGGGGTGGCGCACCCCGTCGCTGAGGAAGTACAGCAGGTAGAGGGTGCCCAGGGCGTTGCCCAACTGGACCAGGAACCGGGTGATCCAGGCCCAGGCGAAATCCGGGTGCCGTCGAGGGCTGATCCACATCGAGGCCAGCAGCGCCCGCGCCCGGATCGCCGGCCGATGGGTACGCGGCAGCGGTTCGTCGGGGGTGAGCAGCGCGAACGGCAGCGACAGCAGCAGGACGGCCACGGCGATGGCCAGGTAGCCGGCGGCGTTGCCGGTGACCACTGCGGTGACCAGCACCGCGCCGAGCACCAACCCGAGCGCCTGCGGGATGCCCACCCACCCGGAAACGCCGCCGCGCTGCCGCACCGGGACCCGGTCGGGGATGGCGGCGCTGAGGCTGGCCAGCATCGCGTTGAAGCAGACCTGCGCGGCGACCCAGCCGAGGGCGACGCCGAGGATGGTCCGTTGCTGGGCCAGCAGCACCAGGGCCGCCGCGCCGAGCACGGCCCCGCCCGCCGTCCAGACGTGCCGACGGCCGAACTCGCGGCCGGCGATGCGCAGGCAGGTCCGGTCGGAGAACGCGCCCGCCAAGGGGTTGGCCAGCACCGCGGCCAACGCGCCGAGGCCGGTGACCACGGCCAGCATGTTCTCCTTGTCGCCGGGCGCGATCTGCTCGATCTGCTGCGGCAGCAGCACCTGGATGGGCGTGAAGAACGCCATCCACACGCCGAGGTTGGCCGCGAAGATCAAGCCGATCCAGCTGCGCCTCACCGGCACCGTCGGCTCGGCGAGCGCCGCCGGCAGCGACGCCGGCGTCGGGTCGAGGGTGGTCACCGCGCCGACCCCGGCCGGCTGGCCGCGATCACGTCCCGCAACCAGGTGTACGACGACTTCGGCGTACGGGTCTGGGTGGGGTAGTCGACGTGCACCAGACCGAAGCGTTTGGTGAACCCCTCGGCCCACTCCCAGTTGTCCAGCAGCGACCAGACGAAGTACCCGCGGACGTCGACCCCGTCGTCGATGGCGGCCCGGACCGCCCGCAGGTGCCCGTCGAGGTACGCGATCCGTTCCGGGTCGGCCACCTGCCCGTCGGCGTCGGGCTCGTCGTCGTACGCGCAGCCGCTCTCGGTGATCTCGATGGGCGGCAGCGCGTCGCCGTAGGTGTGGCGGAGCCAGCCGAGCAGCTCGCGTAGCCCGTCGGGGTCCACCGGCCAGTCGAAGGCGGTACGCGGGTAGCCGTCCAGCGGCACGAGGTCGAACGGCAGGGGTGAACCCTCCTCGGCCGCCCGTACACCGGTGGGGTTGTAGTAGTTGACCCCGAGCACGTCGATCGGCGCGGCGATCGTGTCGAGGTCGCCGGGGTGGATGACGCTCGGGTCCAGGCCGGGCAGCTCCGGGTAGCCGCGGCCGAGCAGCGGGTCGGTGAAGAGCCGGTTGTGCAGCGCCTCGTACGCGGCCCCGGCGGCCCGGTCGGCGTCGCTGTCGCCGAGCACCCGCACCGGTGAGTAGTTGTTGGCGATCGCCACCGGGCTGGTGGTGTGGGTCCGCAGCGCGGCGACCGCGAGCCCGTGCCCGAGCAGTTGGTGGTGGGCGACCGGGAAGGCGTCGAACAGCAGCATTCGGCCGGGAGCGTGCACGCCCATGCCGTACCCCATGCTCATGTGGACGAACGGCTCTGGATCACCCTGAACGAGCCGTT
>NZ_JBEYSL010000012.1:0-33235 GCF_040642735.1 Micromonospora sp. NPDC047753
GGGTCACACGCCGATCGCCGCGGATCTGCCGGGTTGACCTCAAGCGAGGTTGAAGGCGGTGACCTGGGTCACACGCCGATCCGCCGGGTGGGGGGTGCGGTCAGGACTGGATGGTGACGGGCACGGTCTTCAGCGACCCGTCCCCGTTGCGGAACTCCACCACGCCGACGTAGCGCTGACCCGGAGCGAGTCCGAACCAGCGCACTGTCAGGTTCGCCGTCGCGCCCGGCTGCACGCTGCGCTGCTTCGGGTCGATGGTGAACCGGCCGGTGGACGTGCCCGGCGCGCCCGGCAGGTAGCTGGTGACTGTGTACGCGTTCGCGCCGTCCTTGATGTTCTCGGTGAACTCCTGCTCGACGACCACGATGTAGTCACCGGCACCGTCCGGCAGGGTGACCTTGGCACCGATCCGGGTGCTTGCCGTGGCGGTGACGAACTTCCCGGACTTGTCGTAGACGTTGAGGCTGAACTCGGTGCACTCCATCACGCCCTCCTCGTCCTCCCAGTCGATGTGGGAGCAGGTGGGCCGCGCGGACGTCACGTGGATTTCCGGACTGCGGGTGCCGGCCGGGACGTGCAGGGTGGTCCTGCTGATCGACGCGGGCAGCGGCTCCGGCAGGTTGTTCGACGTGCTCCAGTCCCAGCTCGGCCCGTCGCCCTTCAGGGTGACCACGTTGCTGGTGCCCGAGGTGAGGCCGGAGAGCTGGGAGACCAGCTGACCCTTGAAGCCGACCTCGGCGGCGATCCGGACGCTGCCGAAGGTGCCCTTGCCGGTGATGGCGTCGGGGGCGACCAAACCGGAATTGTGTACGACGAGCGGGCTGCGTACCGCGTGCTTGAACTGGTCGCGCCAGGTCAGCGAGCCGTCGGCCCAGGTGTCGAACGCACCACCGCTGTTGGTGACTTCGACTGTGAAGCGGGCGCTGTGGCCGGGACGGATCTGCAGCTTCTTCGGGGTCACCTTGACCTTGTACCCCGGCGGGGCCTGCACCGAGGAGGTGTAGGTGCTGGTCTTGTCGCTGACGTTGGTGACAGTGCGGGTAACGGTCTGCTTGCCCACCATCCGGCCCAGCGAGATGGACGGGTAGTTGAGCTGTGCCGTGTCGATCGCGCCGACGGTGTCGCAGCCGTCCAGGTCGCCGAGCCCGTAGTCACCGCCACGGTCGGCGGAAACCCCGCACAGGTACTGGATCCAGTCCTGCTGGTTGGAGTCGTAGACCAGGCCCGGGTCGAAGGCGCTGCCCGGCTCGACCTGACCGGCGCCGTAGTTCAGCGGAGTCGCGTCGTACGTGCCGATCTTGATCGGGTTGCCCTTGTCGGTCTTGTCCACGGCGCTGGTCATCAGCGCCGAGCGGACCGCCGCCGGCGACCAGCCGGGGTGCTTGGCCAGCACCAGGGCGGCGATACCGGCGATGTGCGGCGCCGCCATCGAGGTGCCCGACTCCAGGGCGAAGTCGTTGCCGCCGATGGACGGGGAGAACGCGGCGACGATGTCCTGACCGGGCGCGCTGATGTCCGGCTTGAGCAGCTCGCCGGCGTTCAGGTTCGACGGGCCCGCCGAGGAGAACGCGGCGACCGATGGGGCCTCCACCGTCTCCAGCCTGCTCGGCGAGATGGTCGCCGTGGCGTTGCCCTTGGCGACGTACGCCGTGACGGTGGCCAGGTCGACCTCGTTGATGTGCACCGTCGGCACGGTCTGCACGTCGGCATTGAGGGAGTTCAGCTCTTCGTTGTACAGCACCATGCCGACGCCGCCGGCCCGCGCCACCTCGATGCTCTTGTCGGTACGCGGGATCTCACCGCGCAGGCAGAGCACGATCGCACCCTTGACCTTGGCCGGATCCAACGTGTCGTCGGCGCAGAGACCGGCACCGTAGGCGCCGTCCGGATCGATCGCGCTGTCCTTCGCGAATACCAGTCGAGCCGGCCCGACGCCGGTCTCGCCCATGCCCACGCCGGCGATCGTGGTGCCGTTGCCGAGGGTGAGCTTCCGGGTGTTCTGCCGGTCGGTCGTGCTCGCGGCCACCGTGGTCAGCCACGGCGTCGAGTTGTCGACAGTGTTGGCGAACGGGCCGGAGTTGCCGGCGGCGGCGGCGACGAACACCCCGGCGGCGGCCGCATTGAAGAACGTCGCGTCGACCGCCCCGAACCGCTCGGTGTCGTCACCGATCGAGTAGTTGATCACGTCGACGCCGTCCGCGACCGCGTCGTCGATGGCGTGCACGATGTCGATGTCGGTGCCGGTCGCGCCGCCCGCACCGTTGTCGTACAGAGCCTTGTAGATCGCCAACCGCGCAGCCGGCGCCATGCCGGAGATCATGCCCAGGTCCTGGGTGCCCGACGTGGCCCGCACGCCGTGGATGCCGGCCGCGGTGCTGGCGGTGTGGGTGCCGTGGCCGTTGCGGTCACGCGGCGAGGAGTAGTCGTCCGGGAAGGCCTCGGCGATGCCGCTGTCGTTGTACCAACGTGCCCCGATCACCTTGTTGTTGCAGGTGACCGGCGCTTCGACGCCGACGTCGCAGGTGCCCTTCCACTTGGCGTCGATGACGGCCTGGTCGGGGCGCGGGCTGGGCAGCGGCGCGAAGCTCGCGCTCTCCGGCCAGTAGCCGCTGTCGATGACCCCGATGATGACGCCCTCACCAGCGCGGGAGTCTCCACCGAACTCCTTGTTCCACACCCCGCCCTTGCCGGTCAGGCCCAGGTAGTCGGGGGTGTGTGAGGTGGCGGCGTGCACCTTCCGGCTCTCGTACACCGCTCGCACACCGGTTGTGGCGCGCAGCCGGGCGGCCTGCGGCCCGGTGAGGTCGGCGGCGAAGCCGTTGAACGCGGTCTCCATGGTGACGCGGGTGCGGTCGGCTGGCACGCCGACGTGGTCCAGCACCGACGTGCGCTGCTGGCGCAGGTGATCCCGGTAGGCGTTGGCGTTCCCGGACGTGCGGTTCAGCTTGGCCCCGTCGGCCGGCTTGGTGGCCGCGATCCCGGGAACCCCGCCGGTGTAGGTGGCCAGCGGCTCCTCGGCGAGCTGGACGAGATAGCGGGCGGTCGGCCCACTGCCGGCCGGCGCGGCGGTGGCGCTGGCGGGCAGGCCGGTCAGGCCGGCCGCGGTCAGCGCAACGGCGGCCAGCATGCTGACCCCGTACCTGGCCCGTCCGGTCCGATGTGTGTTCGGTTGTGGCACGTCGTTGCCTCCACGTTCGGTGCCGGCCGCCACGACTGATGACGGTGGCCGAAACCTAGGATCGGTACCGATCATCGAGAAGCACCCGTAACCTGCCTGTCATCTTGGAAACAAGCTCGTAACACAACGGGTACTTTGCGCGTCATTTGGAAGCGCCGACCTGGGGGATCTGGGCCATTTGGTCCGGTGCGACGCCGTCTGCCAACCGCCTCAATGGTCCTGTTCGGACGGTGCGCGACGTGGCTTGTCCGACGCTCGTCCACCCCTGCTAGACGTCAGCATCCGGAACCACGCCACAACGTACGCGCGGACCTCAGCCGACTCGCCCGGTTCCACGACCTGCCGGTCCCGCAGGTCGAGGTGGCGCTCGACGCGATCCTCGACCCCGATCCTGCCGTCAGCGCCGCCGGCCTGCTCCCGTCCGCGTTGTCGAGCAGGCGGAGCCGTGCCCGCGTCCGTCGAGCAGGCGAGGCTTCGCCTCTGTTCTGTCCAAGCGGAA
The DNA here is from genome assembly GCF_040642735.1 of Micromonospora sp. NPDC047753. Taxonomy (NCBI): domain Bacteria; kingdom Bacillati; phylum Actinomycetota; class Actinomycetes; order Micromonosporales; family Micromonosporaceae; genus Micromonospora; species Micromonospora sp. NPDC047753. Next base: position 3,678 of record NZ_JBEYSL010000012.1, read on the forward strand.
TCGCGCCCACGTCCCGTCGAGCAAGCGGAGCGGGGCGCCGGTCCAGGACCTGGCCACCGGGAGCAGTGCCCTGTCCCAGAACAGCATGTGGGCCAAGGTGCCGCGAGGGGCGCTGATGAGCGCGGCCAGCGAAAGGCCTGGGCCGGGAACCGGGTAGCGCTGGTTCGGCCGCGCTGTGGTCAGTCGCGCCGGACGAGGCCTGGGCCGGCGATGATGTCGATGTCGCCGTCGGCGATCTCGTGGCCGGCGGCGCAGCGGAGCACCGCGCGGATCGGTTCGCCGCAGTCGTGGTGGGTGGCGACGACGGACGGGCCGGTGTCGGTGGCGGCCCAGGTGTCGCCCCAGTTCCGCAGTGCGGTGATGACGGGCAGGAGGTCGCGGCCCTTGCGGGTGAGTTGGTACTCGTGGCGGGTGCGCTGCCCGGGCTCCCGGTAGGGGATTCGTTCGAGCAGTTCCGCGGCGACCATTTCCTTGAGGCGGGCGGCCATGGCGGGCTCGCCGACGCCGACCCGGCGGACGAAGTCGTCGAAGCGGCGTGTGCCGAGCAGGGCCTCGCGCATGATCAGGACCGTTGACCTGCTGCCCACGATGTCCATCGCCCGGGCTACCGAGCAGTTCTCGCTCGTCCAGGAATCGCGATCGTCTCGTAGGTCCTCCATGCCCACCAGCCTACCTGACTTGCATGAAGGCTAGCCAGGTGCTTAACTGGGTCGCGCTGACTTCAGCATACGCAAGTCAGACCCCAGCCTGAAGGATCTTCAGTGACCACCAGCGCCACGGCCCCGACTCCACCCGGAGCGACCCCACCCGGAGCGAGCCCGCCCGGGAAGATCCCACCGGGTCCGGCGGCACACGGGTCGGCCGCCTCTACCCGCGCGTCCTTGCGCGGCTCCCGCCCGGTGACCCTGATCGCCATGTGCCTGGGCGCGATGATCACGTTCCTGCAGATCACCGCGACGGTCTCCGCGTTGACCACGATCCAGCGGGACCTGCGGGTCGACCCCACCACTCTGGTCTGGATCCCCAGCGCCTACACCCTGATGGTGGCGAGCGTCGTGCTGTCCGCGGCCACCCTGGGCAGCCGCTACGGGCGTAAGCGCATGTTCGGTGCCGGGGTCGTCGCGATGATCGTCGGCGCAGCCGTCGTGGCTGAGGCTCCGACCGTCGGGTGGGTGATCGTCGGGCAGTTGGTCGCCGGCCTCGGCGGGGCGCTGATCCTGCCGAACAGCCTGGCGATCCTCGGTGCGACCTTCACCGATCCGCACCGACGGACCGAGGTCATCACCGCCTGGTCGGCGGCGTCCGGCATCGGCCTCGCGATCGGCCCACTCATCGCCGGCTTCCTGCTGCGGCACTACCAGTGGCACAGCGTCTACCTGTCGACGATCGCGCTGGGTCTGGTAACCCTCGTCGTCGCCATCGTCGGGGTGGTCGAGTCCCGGCCGAGCCCCGCCCGACTCGACGTGCCCGGCCTGCTGCTGGGTACCGTCGCCATCGCGGCCGCCGTCTACGCGCTGATCCAGGGCGGCAAGGTCGGCTACACCAACCCGGTGGTGTCGACGGCCTGGGTCGTCGCGGTCGTCGCACTTGTCGCGTTCGTGCTGGTCGAGCTGCGGACCAGTGCGCCGATGCTCGACGTGCGGCTGTTCCGGTCCGCGTCGTTCAGCGCCGTCATGGTCGTCGGCGCGGTGTCGCTGTTCGGCTTCACCGGCGTGGCGATTCTGCTGGTCCTCTTCCACGAACGTGCCCAGGCACTCAGCCCGCTGGACACCGGCTGGCGCATGCTGGTGCTCTTCGGCGCGTACGTGCTGGTCGCCTTCGGTGCCGGGCGCGCGATCCGCCGTACCGGATTCAAGGCGCCGTTGACCCTCGGCCTGGTCCTCGCTGCGGTGGCCAGCTTCGCGCTGGCCAACCAGGGGCCGACCACGTCGTTCGGTGACCGCTGGGCGCTGTTCGCGTTGTTCGGCGCGGCCAGCGGTCTGGTGGTGGCCCCGGCGACGGCGGCGGCGTTGGCCAGCGTCGCGCCCGCCCAGGCCGGTATGGCCTCCGGCGCGGTGAACGCCGCCCGCCAGGTCGGCTCGGTGCTCGGCTCGTCCCTGCTCGGCACGCTCCTCACCACCACGATGGTGGCCGACCTGCCGGGCCGGCTCGCCGCGCACCAGATCGACGAACCCACCCGTACCGCCGTGCGGGCGGCGGTGGCCTCCGGCGCCAACGGCAGCCAACCCCTGCCCGACCCGGTCCGGGCGGCGATCGCGGAGGCACTGACCGCCGGTGTCCAGGCCGGGCTGCGGGTCACCGGCATCGTCTTTCTCGTCACCGCGGTGCTGGCGCTCACCCTGATCCGCAACCGGCCGCACCAGCGCTGAGCCGCACGAACGCTAGGAGGCGAGCGCGTCCAGTTCCTCGATGGCGTCGGTCGGCAGTTTCAGGTCGGCCGCCGCCATGTTCTCCCGCAGGTGCGCCAGGCTGGAGGTGCCGGGGATCAGCACGGTGGTGGGAGACCGCTGAAGCAGCCAGGCGAGGGCGACCTGCTGAGGTGAGGCGCCCAGTCGGGCGGACACGCCGTCGAGCGTGTCGGACTGCAACGGCGTGAACCCGCCGAGCGGGAAGAACGCCGCGAACGCGATGTTCTCCGCCGCGCACCTGTCGACCACTGCGTCGTCCCGGCGGTTGGCGAGGTTGTAGAGGTTCTGCACGGTGACCACCGGCGCGATGGCCTGGGCCTCGTCGAGTTGGTCGAGCGTCACGTTGCTGAGCCCGAGGTGCCGGATCAGGCCCTCCTGCCGCAGCTCCGCCAGGGCGGCGAACTGCGCACCGAGCGGCGCGTCGCCGGTGCCCTCCGCCACACCCACCCGCAGGTTGACCACGTCGAGGACGTCCAGGCCGAGATGCTGGAGGTTCTCCCGTACCTGGGCCTTGAGGTCTTCCGGCTCCAGGGCCGGGATCCAGGAGCGGTCGGCGCCGCGGCGCGCGCCGACCTTGGTGACCAGGTGCAGACCCTGGGGGTACGGGTGAAGCGCCTCGCGGATCAGCTCGTTGACCACGACGGGCCCGTAGAAGTCGCTGGTGTCGATGTGTCGGACGCCCAGGTCGACGGCCTCGCGGAGCACGGCGAGCGCCTGCTCGCGGTCGCGGGGCGGGCCGAAGACACCCGGGCCGGCCAACTGCATCGCCCCGTAGCCCATCCGGCTCAGGGTGAGGCCGTCGGCGGGGGTGAGGGCACCGCCGGGAAGGTTCTCGCTCATCTCATCCTCTTGTCAGTAGTCGTGATGACATCCGTGGCCGAACGGATCCGGCCCTTCGACGACTGTCCGCCGGGAGTGGCTCGGGCGGCAGGGCGAGCTGTTCCTGGTAGTGACACAGCCAGTCACCGCGCCGCCCGGCGATCTACCGTCGGTGGCATGGACGCAACGAACCCGCTCGGCGACTTCCTGCGCGCCCGCCGGGAGCAGACCCGGCCCGAGGACGTCGGGCTCGGCCCGGGGGTGGGCCTGCGCCGGGTGCCGGGGCTGCGGCGCGAGGAGGTGGCGATGCTGGCCGGCATCAGCGCCGACTACTACCTCCGACTGGAGCAGGGGCGCGAGCGGCACCCCTCGGTGCAGGTCCTCGATGCCCTCGCCGGGGTGTTGCGGCTGGATCCGGAGGCGACCGCGTACATGATCGGGTTGAGCCGGGCGCGGTCGCGCCGGGCGGCCCGACCGGCCGCCGAGCGGGTGCCGGCCAGCATCCTGCACCTGCTGCGGCAGCTCTCCATGCCGGCCTTCGTGCAGAATCGCTACCTCGACATCCTGGCCTCGAACCCGATGGCGAGGGCGCTGTCGCCGAATCTGGCCCCGGGTGCCAACCGACTCCGCGCGGTGTTCCTGGACGAGGCCGAACGGGAGCTGTTCCGCGACTGGCGGCAGGCGATGCAGAGCGTGGTGGGGCAGATGCGTGCCGACTCGGGCGGGGCCACCGACGACCCACGGTTGACGGCGCTGGTGGGGGAGTTGTCCCTCAAGAGCGACTGCTTTCGGCAGTTGTGGGCGCGCCACGAGGTGCGTCGGCGGGAGGGCGTCGTCAGCCGGCTGCACCACCCCGAGGTGGGCGATCTCGACCTGTACTGCGACAAGCTCGCCGTGGCGGGCGCCGACGGGCAGCTGCTGGTGATCTACCACGCTGAGCCCGGTACGGAGTCCGCCCGCTCGTTGGCGCTGCTCGGCTCGATCGCCGCCAGCAGTGCGGACGACCTGCCGGACAGCCTCCGACCCGGCGACCCGGCCCGTCTCTATCCGCTGGAGTGAGCCGGTCATGGCCGCTGCGGGCCGCCTGCGTAGGGATGTGCTCGTAGCGACGGACTTGACGACAGATGTTTGTGAGTGCACACTTACAAACATGCGATCCACCGCCGAGGCACGCCGGGTCACCGTCCTGAACACCGCGGTGTCGGTGTTCGCGCGCGCCGGCTTCCATGCCACCCCGGTCACCGCCGTGGCCGCCGCCGCCGGCATCTCCGAGGCGTACGTCTTCCGACTCTTCTCCGGGAAGCTCGGCTTGTTCGTGGCGGCGGCCGGGGCGTGTTTCGACCGGATCGCTGACGCGATCGAGGCGGGTGCGGAGCGCGCCGTGGGTGGCAGCCCGGAGGAGATCCTCGACGCCATGGGTGGTGCCTACGCGGAGCTGATCGCCGATCGCGACCTGCTGCTCTTTCAGGTGCAGGTGCAGGCCGTCACGGACATCCCGGAGGTCGCCGAGGCGGTGCGGGCCGGCTATCGGCGGGTCGCGACCTTCGTGCAGAGTCGGGCTCGGGCCAGCGACGCGCAGGTGCAGCAGTTCTTCGCGTACGGCCAGTTGTGCCACCTCATCGTGACGGCCGGCCTGGAGGAGGTCCCGGAGCCCTGGGCTCGCGCCCTGACCGCCGGTATCCGCCACCCCTGACCGACCCCGATGCTGGGCCGCCTCGGCGGCCCAACCTTTTGACCAGACAAGTGTGTGAGTGCACACTTACAAACAAGGAGAATCCGATGACGACCACCGACACGACGATCACTGAAGTGGTACTGCCCGGCGTGGTGGAGCCTGACGGCCTCCTGCTGCACCGACGCGCGATGCCCGTCCCCGCCCGGGGGCAGGCGCTCGTCCAGGTGGAGGCCACCGGCATCTCGTTCGCCGAGCAGCAGATGCGCCACGCGCTCTACCCCGGCCAGCCGAAGTTTCCGTTCGTGCCCGGCTACGACCTGGTCGGCACGGTGCGGGCGGTCGGCCCCGGCGGCGACGACGCGCTGGTCGGCACCCGGGTGGCGGCGGTCACCAAGACCGGTGCCTGGGCCACGCACGCGCTTGCCGACATCGACGCCCTGGCCCCGGTGCCCGCGGGTCTGGACCCCGCCGCGGCCGAGACCGTCGTCGTCAACGGGGTGACCGCCTGGCAGATGCTGCGGGACGCCAACCTGACGGCCGGACAGACCATCCTCGTGCACGGCGCGAACGGCGGCGTCGGGAGCGTGCTCGTCCAACTCGGCCGACACCTCGGCCTGCGGGTCATCGGCACCGCCGCCGAACGGCACCACGCCGGGCTGCGCGAACTCGGCGTCGAACCGCTCGACTACCGCGACCCGGACATGGCCGCGCGGGTCCGCGAACTGTCGCCGGGCGGGGTCGACGCCGTCTTCGACCCGGTCGCCGGCCCGGGCGTACGCACGTCGTACGCCCTGCTCGCCCCCGGCGGCACGTTGGTCGTCTACGGCAACGCCGCCGCCGTCGGCACCGGGCAGTCGGTCGCGTGGGTCTTCGTGAAGCTGCTGGCCCGCCTCTACACCTGGAACGCGCTGCCCAACGGCCACCGGGCCGGCTTCTACAACTTCTGGGCCGGCCAGCTCACCCGGCGCGCCGCGTTCCGCCGTCGCCTGCGTACCGACCTCGGCATCGTGCTCGACCTGCTGCGGCAGGGAGTGATCGTGCCGCAGATCGCCGCCCGCTATCCGCTCAGCGAGGTTTCCGCGGCACTGGTGTTCGCCGAGAACCGCAGCCGGGCCGGCAAGGTGGTGCTGGAGCCCTGACCTCCGGCCCGCCCAGGGCGCTGGTGCGGCGGGCCGCCGGCGGCTCGGTCGTCACGACGCGCCCTGGGGCGTACGCCACTCGTGGACGCCGGGTGCGCGGCGGGCGAGGTAACCTCACGCTCGCACTACGTGCTCCTGCTACCGGGGAGGACAGGGGGAGGTGGAGCGTGGCCGACATCGGCGAGGTGGTCCGTTGGTTGCAGCTCAACGCGCCCCGGGGTGGCCCGGACGAGGTGTCGCAGTTGGTTGCCCGAGCGGAGCCCGAGATCGATGCCACCGAGATCGTGATCTATCTGGCCGACTACACGCAGACCCTCCTCGTTCCGCTGCTCGGCGCGGGTGTCGACCGGGACCCGCTGCCGATCGAGACGACGCTCGCCGGCCGGGCCTTCACCACCCTCGACATCCAGCGCGCGCCCGACAACCCGGACCGACTGTGGGTGCCACTGCTGCTCGGGTGTGAGCGGATGGGGGTACTGGAAATCGTCTCCCCGGCCGCCGCCGACGAGGCGTTGGACGCTCCGGCCTGGGAGGTGGCGGTCAACGTCGCCCAGATCCTGGTGAACCGCCGGCTCTACGGTGACGTGGTCGAGCGGATGCGGCGGCGGATGCCGATGCAGGTCGCTGCCGAGATCGTGTGGGGCCTGCTTCCGCCGCTGACCTTCGCCACCGACGACCTGGTGGTCACCGCCATCCTCGAACCGTGCTACGACGTCGGCGGCGACATCTTCGACTACGCGTTGAACGACGACGTGCTCAGCGTCGGGCTCTTCGACACCTGCGGGCACGGCATCAAGGCGAGCACCCTGGCCTCGCTGGTGGTCAGCGCGTACCGCAATGCCCGTCGGTGCGGCCTCGACCTGGTCGACACGGCGATCAGCATCGACCGGTGGGTGCGCTCCGAGCACCCGAACTTCTTCGCTACCGGGTTGCTCATCGAGTTGGACCGCCAGACCGGCCGGCTCAGCATGATCAACGCGGGGCATCCCGGTGCGATGTTGCTGCGTGACGGCAAGGCCGTTCGGGAACTACCCGGGCCGACCGTGTTGCCGCTCGGCCTGGGCCACATGTCACCCCGCCGACCGCTGGTGCACGTGGAGAATCTGCACCCTGGCGACCGCATCCTCGCCTACACCGACGGCATCACCGACGCCCGTAGCGCCGAGGGGGAGCAGTTCGGGCTGGACCGGCTCGTCGACTTCGTCAACCGTGCCCTGAACGACGGGTTGCCCAGCCCGGAGACGATGCGTCGCCTGGTCCGCGCGGTCGTCGGCTACCAGGATGACCAGCTTGAGGACGACGCGACGGCCCTCTTCGTGGAGTGGCGGCCACCGCACCTGCCGCTCGCGCACCTCCGCGACCTCGCCGCGCTCCGACCCTGACCCCTCGGGCTCAGTGGGATTTTGCACTCGCAGTGCACTTGTCTCCGATTGCAGGGCTGTCTAGCGTCACCTCATGGCTGACTCATGGACCTTCGCCGTGGCGCGTGACGACCTCGGGCAGACCACGCTCGTCGATGGCTCCACCCCTGTCCTGTCCGACGGCGAGGCGCTGCTGCGCGTGGACCGCGTCGGCCTCACCGCCAACAACGTGACCTACGCGGTGCTCGGCGACTCGATGCGGTACTGGCAGTTCTTCCCACCGGCGGCCCAGGGCCTCGGGCCGCAGTGGGGTCTGCCACCGCTCTGGGGCTTCGCCGAGGTGGTCGCCTCGGCGGTGGCCGGTGTCGAGGTGGGGCAACGGATATACGGCTATCTCCCGCCCGCCGGTCACCTCGTGGTGCGGCCGGACCGGGTGGACGCGTCCGGGTTCCGCGAGGCGAGCCCGCACCGGGCCGAGCTGCCGTCGCCGTACAACGCGTACCGGTCGACCACCGGCGACCCGGCGTACCAGCGCGACCAGGAGGACCTGCTGATCCTGTTCCGGCCGCTGTTCTTCACCTCGTTCATGCTGGCCGACCAGGTCGTCGACAACGACTTCTACGGTGCCGAGGCGCTGCTGGTGTCGTCGGCGTCGAGCAAGACCGCGTACGCCGCCGCGTTCGAGCTGCACCGGCGTGGGCCGCGCCTGGTCGGTCTCACCTCACCGGGCAACCTGGCGTTCACCCGGTCGCTCGGCTGCTACGACGAGGTCGTGTCGTACGACGACATCGACTCCCTCGACGTGGTCCCGAGCGTCTACCTCGACCTGTCCGGCGCGCCTCCGACCCGCGCCGCCCTGCGTCGACGTCTCGGCGACCGGCTCGTCCGGGACATCGCGGTCGGGCTCACCAACCAGACGCCGAACGCCGACGCCGCCGAGGAGGTGTTCTTCGCGCCGGTGCAGATGCGCAAGCGCAGCCACGACTGGGGCCGCGACGGGCTCGACCAGCGGTTCACCGAGGCGTGGCAACGCTTCGCCGCCGTCGTGAGCCGGTGGCTCGACGTTCGGGTGGGTGCCGGGCCGGCGGCCCTCCAGCACGCGTGGCTCGACGTCCTCGCCGGTCGTACGCCGCCACGGGTGGGCCACGTCGTCCAACTGTGAACCGGCTCAGGCGATGATGTCGTCGCTGAGCTGGTGACGCAGCGTGGCCAGTGAGCGGGTGATCAGCCGGGACACGTGCATCTGTGACACGCCGATCCGATCGGCGATCTGGGCCTGGGTCAGATTGCCGTGGAAGCGCAGGCTGAGGATCTGGCGCTCGCGTTCCGGCAGCGTCGCGAGCGCCGGGCCGAGGGCGACGCGGATCTCGACGAGGTCGATCTCGTGGTCGTCGTCGCCGAGGGTGTCGCCGAGTTCCCGGCTGCCGTCGGCTCCGATCGGGGTGGACAGCGACGTGGCCCGGTAGGCACGCGCACCCTCCAACCCTTCCAGGACGGTCTCCTCGGACACGTCGAGGTAGGAGGCGATGTCGGCCACCGTGGGCAGGCGGCCGAGGGTCTGGGTCAGGACGCCGTTGGCCGCGCTGATCGACAGGCGTAGCTCCTGTAGGCGGCGAGGCACCCGCACCGCCCAGGTGCGATCCCGGAAGTATCGCTTGATCTCGCCGATGATGGTGGGGATGGCGTACCCGCTGAAGTCGATTCCCCGGCTGTGGTCGAAGTTGTCGACGGCCTTGATGAGCCCCACCGAGGCGGTCTGGGCCAGGTCGTCGTCGGGGGCGCCGCGTCCGCTGTAGCGGCGCGCCAGGTGCCGGGCGAGCGGCAGCCACGCCTCGATGGTGCGCTCCCGCAGCGCCGGGCGCCGGGGGTCGTGCGGCGAGGTCGCCGCCAGGGCGGCGAGGAGGTCCTCCGGGCTCTGGTCGCTGTTGCGCTGGCCGACCCGGGTGCTCGTGGCGATGGGTGTGGCGTTCTCGACGATCGTGGACATGGGTGGTCCCTCCGGCGTTCGCCCGTCGATCGGATCGACCGGAAGGATCTCCGAACCGGCTTGTCGCCGGGGGCGCACCTGCGGGCAGGAGCGCGCTGTCGCAAGACCACGATCACGGGCCTGGCCACCGCGTCATGCCGTTCACGTGATGAAGCGACCCTACCCGAACGCCCGACTGATTACTAGCCGAAAGTATGAATCGTGGCAGGTCTAGGCCGTCCGGAGAGAAGGAGTTGCGCCCCAGCTCAGCCGCGCTGGGCGTTGGCGTCGACAGCAGCCGAGGCCGGCTGGGCGGGCTCCACCGCGAACGGGTGACGCAGTCGCCGCATGGCCTCCTCGCTGCTGTCGAAGGTCACCGCCGGTCCGTCCAGCACGTCACTGTGCGACGTGGCGAGGAACAGTGCGGGTCGACCGTTGTCGTTCGATGTCATGCAGGGATCCTGTCTCTACGAAAGGGGTGCGTCTGGGGCCTCGGCAACATCGGCCGTGCGACCTGGTGACGCTTCGGCGCACACGCTGGCGCCCGAATGCTGGTGTCTTGTTGCACGGGCGAGAGCCCGGCGACACCGACACCCCGCACCATACCCGCCGCCGCCGACACATATGCGCCGCCGACGGACCCGCCTTGCTTGTGGCGAACCGACCGCCCGGGAATTCTGTAATCCCACCTGCTGCCGCGAGTCTCCGATCTTGAGGGCGGTCAGCACAACCAGCGTGGGCGCCGCGCGGATGAGCACCAAAGGAGTGAGACCCATGTCGTCAGCCGGTCGAGCACTGCCCGATGTCGGGTTGGTCGTCGCGGCCCGGCAGGGCGACCAGCGCGCACTCGACGACGTCGTCGCGGCCTCGCTCCCGCTGGTCTACAACATCGTCGGGCGTGCGCTGCGCGGGCACGCCGACGTCGACGACGTCGTTCAGGAGACGTTGGTACGGGTGATCCGGTACCTGCCCGCGCTCAACGACCCGGCGGCATACCGGTCCTGGCTGGTGGCGATCACCATCCGCCAGGTGCGTGACTGGGAGACGCGCCGACGTGTCGCGCTCAACCGGGATGCCGGGCTGGACGCGATCCACAACGTGCCCGACCCCGCCTCCGACTTCGCGGGGATGACCATCCTCCGGCTCGGCCTCACCGACCAACGACGCGAGGTCGCCGAGGCGACCCGCTGGCTCGACCCGGACGACCAGGAACTGCTCTCGCTGTGGTGGCTGGAGGAGACCGGCGAGATCGACCGGAACGAGGTCGCCGACGCGCTCGGATTGTCGCCCGGGCACGTCGCGGTGCGGATCCACCGGATGAAGGAGCAGATCCACAGCGCCCGGGGCGTCGTACGCGCGCTTCGCGCCCGCCCCGGCTGCCCGGACCTGGGCGCCGTGACCGCCGAGTGGGACGGCACGCCCAGCTCGCTGTGGCGCAAGCGACTGGCTCGACACGTCCGTGACTGCGCGTTCTGCGGACGGCTGGGAACCACCCTCCTGCCGATCGATCGACTGCTCGCCGGCATGCCGTTGCTGCCGCTGCCGGCGGGTCTCGGCGCCCACCTGCCGAGCGCTGCCGCCCCCGCAGCCGCCGCGCAGGCAGTCCCGCCGCCCGGCCCGACTGCCGCACCCGCCGCCGGACCGACGGCACCCGGCACGGTGCCCACCGACGCGGGCGGCGGCCCGAGCGTCGTCGACCTCGCGGTGAACCGGCCCCGTGGCCTCGTGCCGTCCCTCGCCGCCGGGGTGGCCGCCGCCGTCCTGGCCATCACCATGGCGGTGGTGATCCAGCCGGACGACCCCTCCGCGCCCTCGTGGGCGGCGCCGCCGTCCGCCGCGCCCACCGCCGTCGCCACCCCGAGCGTCGCGCCCTCGCCGAGCGCACGCCCCTCGTCGAAGGCTCCGGTAGCGCCGGCGGTCAGTTCCGCCCGCAAGGGCGTCGGGGTGTGGAACTTCGCCGGGGCGAGTCAGGCGTTGGCGAGCTCCAAGGCCGGCTGGTACTACACCTGGGGCACCCAGCACCCGGGGATCAGCACGCCGCGCGGTGCGACATTCGTGCCGATGATCCGCAGCGCGGAGAACGTCACCGCCGCAGAGCTGGCCCGGGCCAGGGCCGCCGGGCCGTACCTGCTCACCTTCAACGAGCCGGACATGCCCGAGCAGGCGAACATGACCGTCGAGCAGGCGTTGGACCTGTGGCCGCAGCTGATGGCGACGGGCAGCAAACTGGGCAGCCCGGCGGTCGCCTGGGGTGGGCCGGACCCGCAGGGTTGGCTGGACAGGTTCATGACCGGGGCCCAGGCCCGCGGCCACCGGGTGGACTTCATCACGCTGCACTGGTTCGGCGCCGACTTCACGACCGCCGCAGCGGTGGCCCAACTCCGGCAGTATCTCCAGGCCGTCTACCAGCGGTACCGGAAGCCGATCTGGCTGACCGAGTTCGCGCTGATCCGCTTCGCCGGGGGCGGTTCGCAGTTCCCCGGTCAGCAGCAGCAGGCGGCCTTCCTCACCGCGGCCACCGCCATGCTCGGTCAACTCCCCTACCTGCAGCGCTACGCCTGGTTCGGGCTGCCCGCCACGGACAAGGACCGGTCCGGACTGTTCAGCGACGGGGCCGAGGCGACAGTTGTCGGCCGCGCGTTCCAAGCCGCCCGTTGAGCACCGACGAACGGATGGACGAGCAGATCATGGCGGAGCGCCGAGGCTTTCGCGTACGGGCCGGGCGGCTGATCGGCGTCGTCGCGACCCTGGTCGCCACGGCGGTGGCCGTCGGGCTCAGCCAGGGCTGGGGCCGCACCAACCCGGCACCAGCAGCGTCGACGGTGGCAGCGTCGTCGGCCGTTGCGGCACCGACCGCCCCGGTGGTGCTCAACGGCACCGATGACGCCTTCATCCAACTGCTGATCCCGATGAACGAGGGCGCGCTCGCGCTGATCGACCAGCTCGACACCCGCCCGGCGGACCCGTCGTTGCGGGCCCTCCTCGGCGAGGTCCGGAAGGCTCATCAGGCGGAATTGCGGGACCTGCGGGGGCTCCTGGCCGCGGGCAACGTGCCGGAGCTGAACATCCACGAGGGGCATCAGATGCCCGGCATGGTCACCCAGGCCAGCCTCGCCGAGCTACGTGCCGCATCCGACACGGAGGTGTCGTCCCGGGCGGCCGGTCTGATCCGGGCGCACCTCGCGCAGACAGTGGTGCTGTGCCGGGGCGAGCAGACCGCCGGGGGAAGCCCGGAGCTGAAGGCGCTCGCCGGCCGGATCCAACAGGCGCGGGCCGCCGAGCTGAACACGCTGGACAACCGGCCCGGCGCGCCCACCGCCGCACCGGGCGGCTGAGCATGCGGCCCGGAGGTCCGGCCGATGCGGACGTCTGACCTGTACGTCGACGTCCACCCACAGTCCCGGGCGTCCCGTCCCGCCCACCGTGCCGTCGCGTCGGACGCCGTCCGCCCGGTGCGGCGCGCGACGCACCGGACCCGCAGCGCGTCCCTGCCCGAGGCGGTCGCCCCGACGCCGGTCGCCGGCTGGCGCGGTGGCCACCGGCGCGCCGCCGGCCGGGCCACCATCGTTGTCTCGGTCCTGACGGTCAGCCTCGGGTGGCTGATTGCCATCCTGGTCGCGCCGCACGTCACCCTCTCTCCGGGTGCGCGGATGGTCGCCCTCTTCTGCCACCTGACCTGCCTGGTGGTGGGTTTCGGCGCGGTGCTGACGGTGGACTGGTTCAGCCTTCGCTGGCTGCTGCGCCGGGAACCGCTCGGCACCGTGCTGACCGCCGCCCGTGGCGCGCACCTGCTCATCTGGCTGGGTCTGGTGGGTCTGCTCGCCAGTGGGGCCGCCCTCGGACCGGACACGTCGTCCGGGCTGGTCTGGGTCAAGTTGCTCGCGGTGCTGGTGGTCGGCATCAACGGGCTGTTCCTCGGCCGGGTCCGGGATCGGCTCGTGGCGGTGCAGGGCCGCCCACAGTGGTCCGCCCTGCTGCCCGGTGTCGCCGCCGCCACGGTCTCGCAGCTCGCCTGGTGGACCGCGACCCTCGTCGGCTTCTGGAACGCCAACGGCTGACGGCCGGTGGTCAGGCCGGCGTCGGGTGCCTCTCCGCGAACCGGGCGCGGGTCAGGAACGCGAGTTGAGCCCGCTTGTCCGGCATGTCGATCTCGGAGTCGAAGGTGAAGCCCTCGATCTCCAGTCGGCGCAGGGCGAGGTGGTTGCGGACGTCCGGCTCCACAACGATGCGCTGCGCGGCCGGGTCGCGGAACAGGAAGCGGGCGACGGCCGGGCCGGCCGCGTTGGTGAGGCTGCGGGCGAGGCGTCGGTCGGGGCTGAGCAGCAGGTGCATCCCCACGTCGCCGGGCTGGACGGAATAGCGCTCGCCGACCGGGTCCGCCTCGGGCTGATAGCTCTGGAAGAGGCCGACCGGCTCTCCGTCGACCGTGATCAGGTACGCGTGGTGCGTTGGCAGACTGTCCACAAAGGCGTAGATCTCGCGTACCTCGTCGAGGGTGTGCGAACCCATGCCCCAGAAGGAGTTGCGGGGCATGGTCACCCAACCGTGCAGGAGAGCGGCGTCCCGGTCCGGGTCGACTGTCACCAACGACAGCTCGCCGAGACCGGCGATCTTCTCCTGGTACGTCATCGGGCGCTGTCCTCTGTTCCATCGGGGGTGCAACTTAGGTTAACCTCCCCTAACCAAGGATGACCTTACCTGGAGGGGTGCGTGAAACGGAACTGGGAGGCCCTGGTCCTCAAGGCCATGGGCGGGCGGGACTTTCAGTTGACCGTCCTGGGCACCGAGTCAGTCGACGGGCACTACCAGCGACTCCTCCTGGACGGGGGCGGCCTGCTGGAGGCGTGCGGGGTGCACCCCACGATGTGGATCCGGCTGTGGTTCGACAACGACGGCCGAGCCCACCAACGCGCGTACACGCTGGTTGACCCCGACCCGGCCACCGGCCGATTCACCCTCGAATTCGCCATCCACGACGGCTGCGCGGCCCGCTGGGCCACCACGGCCACTGTCGGCGACACCATCAGCGCGACAGTGCAGGGCAGCGCCTTCGAGCTGCCCGACCCCGCGCCTGAGCACCTTTACCTGGTCGGTGACGCGGCCTCGCTGCCCGCGGTCAACAGCCTGCTCGACGCCGGTGCCGACATCCCGGCGACGGTGTGGCTGGAGTACGCCCACGAGGGCGAGAAGGCACTCGCGCTGCGGGCCCGGGCGCACCACGACATCACCTGGGTGCCGCGGCGCGACGAGGGTCAGCACCTCGTCGACACGGTCTGCGCGGCCCTGCCGACCAGCGGTGCGGGCCATTACTGGGTGGCCTGCGAGGCGGCAACCACCCGGGGCATCACCCGGCACCTCCGCAAGGCGTTGGGCGTCGACAAGGACCGGTTGACCTCCCTCGGCTACTGGAAAGCGGCATGAAGGGCCGCCTCGGCACCCTGACCGCGCTGTATGTCACCCAGTACCTCGGCGTCGGCTTCATCACCGTCGGGCTCACCGCCATCCTGCGCGACGGTGGCACCTCGCTGGACACGTTGGCGCTGTTGCAGATCGTCGGTCTGATCTGGCCCGTCAAGTTCCTCTGGGCACCGATCCTCGACCGGTACGGCTCACGGCACCGCGGCCACTACCGCTCCTGGTTGCTCGTACTCCAGACCGCTCTGGTGCTCGCCCTGCTGGCGTTGCTGCCCTTCGCCAGTCCGGCCGACGCGCTCGGCCCGATCGTCGCGATCTGCGCCGCGTACGTGTTCTTCTCGGCCACCCAGGACATCGCCGTGGACGCCGTCGCGGTCCGGATGCTGGCCGAGTCGGCCCGGGGGACCGGCAACGGCATCCAGGTAGCGGCGAGCTACCTCGGCAACCTGCTCGGCGGCGGCGCCTGCGTCCTGGTCTACGACCAGTTCGGCTGGGCGCCGGCGATCGGCCTGCTGGTCGCGATGACGGCGGTCGGCCTGCTGGTGGTGTGGCGGTTCCAGGAGCCACCCCGTACCGACCGGGTGGAACGGGTCGGCACTGCCTACCGGGCGTTGCTGTCGGTGTTCGGCCAGCCGGGCTGCCGGTGGTGGACCTTCGGCGTGGTGCCGCTGGTCTACGTCGGGGCGGGCATGGCGTACGCCCTGGTCACCCCGGCGCTGGTCGACGCCGGGTGGTCGTTGGGTCGGATCGGCGTCATCACCGGTGTGGTGACCAGCGTCCCGGCCATCGTGGCGGGCCTGGTGGCGGGGCTCGGGATCGGGCGGTTCGGGCGCGGTGGCGTGCTCGTGGTCGGCGGCGTCGCGCTCACGGTGTCGACGTTGCTGCTGCTGCCGCTGATGAACGGCCGCGCGCCGCTGGGCGGGACGGTCGCCGCGCTCTGCTGCTTCATGGTGGCCTACACCATCGCCAACGTCGTGCTCTACACGGTCAACATGGACTACTCCCGGCCCGACACCGGCGGTACCGACTTCACGGTGCTGTCGTCGTTCGGCCTGGTCTGCTCGTTCGTGGCGGCGTCCATCGGTCTCGCGGCGGCCGACCGGGTCGGCTACCCGGCGGTCGCGGTCGCGGCCATCGTCCTGGTGGCCGCCGGCGTCGCCCTCGGCCTCGTCCACCAGCGGCGGTTCCCGCACCGGCCCGGCCCCGCCGTCGGCCCGGCGGTCGAGCAGCCCTCCGAGCAGCCGGCAGTGGACGGCGTCAAGGCGGTGGCGTGACAACGGTCCAGCCGGCCACCGACACCGCGACATCGGCACGACTTCCACAGCGATGGCTCATCCTGGCGGTGCTGTGCGTCGCGCAACTGGTAGTGGTGTTGGACAACACCGTGCTGACCGTGGCGGTGCCGGTGCTCACCACCGAGTTGGGCGCCAGCACCGCCGAGGTGCAATGGATGATCAACGCGTACGCGTTGGTGCTGTCCGGGTTGCTGCTCACCGCCGGTAGCGCCGCCGACCGGTACGGCCGCCGCCGGATGCTGCTCGCCGGGCTGGTCCTGTTCGGGGTCGGCTCGCTGGCCGCCGGTCTGGCCAGCACCAGCGGGCAGTTGATCGCCGCGCGGGCCGGGATGGGCGTCGGTGGGGCGCTGTTGGTCACCGCGACGCTCGCGGTGGCGATGCAGGTCTTCGACGCCACCGAGCGGTCCCGGGCGATCGGCATCTGGGCGGCCACCAGCGCGTTGGGCTTCGCCGTCGGGCCACCGATCGGCGGCACGATCCTCGCGCATCTGCCGTGGGGCGCGATCTTCCTGATGAACGTGCCGATCGTGCTGGTCTGCCTGCTCGTCGCTCGCGCGCTGGTCCCAGAGTCCCGCGGGCCGGCCGGCGGCCGACTCGACGTGCTGGGCGCCGTGCTCTCCACAGCCGGTCTGACCGCTGTCGTCTGGGCGATCATCTCCGGGCCGGAGCGCGGCTGGGCGTCGACCGAGGTGGTCGGCGCGGCGGTCGTCGGCGTACTCCTGCTCGGGATCTTCGTGCGGTGGGAGCGACGGATCGCGCACCCGATGCTGGACATGCGCTTCTTCCGGGACCGGCGCTTCGTCGGTGCGATCTCCGGCGTCGTGCTGATCACGTTCGGCGCAACCGGCGCGCTGTTCCTGCTCACCCAGCACCTCCAGTTCGTCAGGGGTTACCCCGCCTGGGAGGCCGGTCTGCGGATGGCGCCCTTCGCGCTGTCCATTGTGCTGCTCAACGTCAGTGGCGTCGTCGCGAGCGTGATCCGTCGGCTCGGCCTCGCTGTCGCCATCGCCGTTGGCATGACGCTGCTCGCGGCCGGTCTCGCGCTGGTCACAGTCTTTCCGTCCGACGGGTACGGGGTGCTGCTGGTCGGGTTGCTCGTCATGGGTGTCGGCTGCGCATTGGCCAACCCCGCGATCGTCGAGGCGGTGATGAGCGCGATCCCGACGGCGAAGGCAGGCGCGGGCGCGGGTGTCGACGGCACCATGACCGAGGTCGGCAGCAGCCTCGGCATCGCGGTGCTGGGCGCCGTGCTGAACGCCCGGTTCGCGGCGCTGCTGCCGGCGGCCCTGGCCGGCGCCGGGTCGTTTCCCGCGGCCCTCGCCGCAGCCCGTGGAGGAGCCGAGCGGGAGGTGGTGACCGTCGCCTTCGCCTCGGCACTGGAGACGGGGCAGTTGGTGGGCGCGGCTGCGGTGTTGATCGGTGGCCTGGTGGCCGCCGGGTTGCTACATAGGGCAGACCGCATCAAATCCGTCTAATAAGGGTAGGCTACCCTAATAGTGACATCGTGGTAGTCGACGGAGGCGGTATGCAGCTGTACCTGACCGCGCTCAACCCCACCGACGCGCTCCTGGACGGGTTACTCCCGGCGGCGGCGTCGCTCGGGCTGTCGGCGACAGTGCTCACCGACCGGCCCGCCGAATGGCCGGCCGACGTGCGGGTGGCGCGCTGCGCCGTCCGCGACCCGGCCGCCGTGGTAGCGGCGGCGGCCCCCGCCCGGCCCCTGGCGCTACTGTCCAACAGCGACCATCTCCAGGAGGCCACCGCGATCGCCGCCCGAAAGCTCGGCCTGCCCGGCAAGGACCCGGACGCCGCCCGTCTCTGCAAGGACAAGGCCGCGGCCCGCCGGGCGATCGCCGCTGCGGGCCTCGATCTGGTACGCACCGTCACCGTCGACCCCGGCGCCACGCCGGACGTGCCGACAGTGATGTTCCCGGCGGTGGTCAAACCCCGCGAGGGGGTGGCCAGTGAGGACGCCTACCTGGTGACCGACCACGCCGAGCTGGTCGCCCGGGTCGCCGAGATCCGTGGCCGGCGGCCGGACGTGGCACTGGTGGTCGAGGAGTACCTCGCCGGTGAGCTGCGGACCTTCGAGACCCTCGGTGACGGCACCGAGCTGGCGTCCCTCGGCGGATGGCGCACCGGCCTCGGCCCGCCGCCGACCTTCACCGAGGAGAGCCTCGCCTGGTCGCCCCCGGCGGAGCAGGCACGCACCCAGTTGCGGGAGCGGCTCGACGCCCTCGGGGTCGGCTTCGGCGCCTGCCACACCGAGTACGTCGTCTCCGACGGCCGGGTCCGGCTCATCGAGGTGAACTACCGTCTCATCGGCGACCGGATGGACCTGATCCTCGCCGATCTGCTCGGTGTGCCGTTGTTCGAGTACGTCATCCGGCTGCACCTCGGCGAACCGCTGGCCGTCCTCGGCCTGCCCGACACCGTCGACCGCTACGCCCGGGTCGAGTACGTCTGCGCGGACCGGTCCGGCCGTCTCGTCGCCGCACCGGGGCCCCTCGACACCGTCGACGGCGACGTCCGGCTGGCCTGCCGTCCGCTGCGCGAGGTGGGACGCACCGCCGAGCACACCGGCACGAACCGCGACTACCTCGCCGTGCTGCACGGAATCGGCCCCGACGAGGCCACCGTCCGGCAGTCGCTGACCGCCCTCCGCGACAACCTCCAGTGGACCATCGTCGGGTGAGCGACGACTGTGAGCGGGAGGTCCTCGCCCGGGTGCTCGACGCCCTGCTGCGCGAGGATCACCTCGGTCTGCGCAGCGCCGGCCGAGCGGACGGCCCCGGCTGGTGGCAGGTGCCGCACCCTGACGGCCTGCTGCGCATTCCGGTCCGGGCGGACGGGTTTCAGCAGGCCCTGCGCAGCGCCGCGCCGATGGTGCTGCTGGTGACCCACACCGGGGAGACGCAGCGCGCGGAGACGCTGGACGGACTGTTGACGCTGCTCGCCCCGTACGACAACGCCGAGGCCGAGGCCGGCTGGCGGGACTTCGGCGTCGAGTGCCGCGCCGACCTGCGGGCCCGACGCCTCGCCGCCCGCAACCGGGCACGGGTGTTCACCGAGGTGGCCGCCGAACGCGGGCACACCCCGACCGGCCTGCCGGCGGCGCTCCTGGACGACGTGCTCGCCGCCCACCACGGCCACCCGGTCTACCCCACCGACCGGTGCCGGCACGGTCTTCGCGACGACGAACTGCTCCGGTACGCCCCGGAGCACGCCCCACGGTTCGCGCTGCGCTGGTACGCCGCCCCGGCCGACGACGTCCGACTCGCTGGCGAGCTGCCATCGTGGTGGCCGAGCGCGCCCCGACCGGATCAGCTGCTGCTGCCAGCGCATCCGATCACGGTGGCCCGCGACGCGCTCCCGGTGGTCGACCTGCCGGTGACCCCGGTGCGACCCACCCTCTCCATGCGGACGGTGGCGCTTGAGGACGACCCGTACCTGCATCTCAAACTGCCGCTGCCGACCGCGAGTCTCGGCGCGCGTAACCGACGCACGCTGCAACCGGGCTCGCTCGCCGACGGCGCGGCCGTCGCCGGGCTGCTCGACCGGATCGCCACCGCCGAACCCCGCTTCGCCGGCCGGATCCGGCACGCCGACGAGAGCACCTGGGCGCACGTCGACGGCGACGAGCGCCGTGGTTTCCTGCTGCGCCGATTTCCGCGCGACCTGGGCGACGTCCAGGTGGTGCCGGTCGCGGCCCTCGCCGCCGCCGACCCGGTGGCGGGCACTGTCCTCGAACGGATCAGCCCGCAGCGGCCCGTCGCGCTGCTGGAGTCCTACCTGGACCTGCTTCTCGACTGGCACGTCTTCCTCTGGCTGCGCCACGGGATCGCGCTGGAGGCGCACCCGCAGAACATCCACCTGCTGGTGCACCCGGACGGCGCTGTCGCCCTGCTCTACAAGGACAACGACGGCGCCCGGCTCGACCCACGACACGACGGCGTGAACGGGCTCGCCCTGCACGACGACCGGATGTGGGCGCGCGACCCGCACGAGTTGGCCGACGTGTTCATCACCATCACCCTGCACCTGGCCGCTGCCGCGCCACTGGTCGCCCTGGCCGCCCGAGGACTGCCCGTGCCGACACCCGCCGAGGCGCTGGTGCCCCGGCTCGCCGCCGCCCGCGACCGGTGGGGCGACGGACCGGCGGTGCGGACCTTCACCGAGCGGGTCCTGCACGCCGCCCAGTTGCCCATCAAGGCGATGCTCACCGCCGGCACCCTGCTGCCCAAACAGCGGCTCGGCTGCGCCGACATCAACAAGTACTACCTGCGTACCGGCCCTAACTACCTCCGGGAGACACGATGACGAGCGCCCAGCTGCGCTCCCGGCCGGTCAGCGACACCGGTCAGCGCGCCGACCTGGCCGCCGCCCACGCCCTCTTCGGCTGCCTGTTGCGCGAGCTGACCCCGCCGGACGGCACCCCGACCGTTGTCGACGGCGCGGTACGGCTGCTACTGCGGCACCTCGACGTCACAGTGCGCTGTGGGGTCGCGCGAACCTCGCCGCTCGGCGCGCACCGCTACAGCGGCCCGGTCCAACGCAACACGGGCAGCGGACGGTGGGAAGACCTGGACGCGGACGGGTTGGCCGCCCTGGTCACGGCGGAACTCACCACCCGTACCGGCCTGGCCAACGACGAGTTCGCCGAGCAGGTCAGGGCCAGCCGGGACACCGTGGCCCGGCTGCTGGCCGACCGACCGGCCGAGGATCCGACCCCCACCGGTGATCCCGCCATCGACGCGTACGTCGACTCCGAGCAGTCGCTGGTCTTCGGCCACCCGCACCACCCCGCTCCGAAATGGCGCAGCGGCGACCCGGACAGTTGGCGGGCGTACGCGCCGGAGCTGCGCACCGCGTTCCGGCTGCACTGGCTGGCCGTACCGGACGACCTGACCGCCGACGCCGGGCCGTTCGATCCGCTGGTGGCCGCGCTCGACCCGCCACGTCCCCCGCGCGGGTACCGCGTCCTGCCGGTGCACCCCTGGCAACTGTCGCTGATCCCGCCCACCCATCCACGGCTGCGTGACCTGGGGGCGGCCGGTGTGCCGGTACGACCCACGGCGAGCGTCCGTACCCTCTACGCCCCCGAGGCCGACCTGTTCGTGAAGACCAGCCTGCACGTGCGGATCACCAACTGTCTGCGCAAGAACGCCCGCTACGAGCTCACCGGAGCGGTGGCCCTGACCGACCTGCTGGCCCGGGTGCCGCTGCCGGACGGGGTGGGGCTGCTCGCCGAGCCCGCCTACCGCACTGTCGACGTTCCGGGCCCGGACGAGGCGTACGGGACGATCCTGCGCGGCGGGCTGCGTCCGCACCTGCGTCCCGGCGACACCCCGGTGCTGGCGGCGGCTCTGGCCGCGACGCCGCTGGTGACGTCGGATCCGGTGGCCTGGTGGCGCGCGTACGTCGGCCTGCTGGTGCCGGCGGTGCTGCGCAGCTGGCTCAGCCACGGCGTCGTGCACGAGGCGCACCTGCAGAACGTGGTCGTCGTGCTCGACCGGGATCACCATCCGGTACGGATGCTGCTGCGCGACCTGGAGGGGGTGAAGCTGGACGCCGACCGATGGGATACCTGGCCGGACGGTGTCCCGGCGCAGGTCCGCTACGGTCCCCGGGCCGCCCACCGCCGGATCGTCTACTGCCTGTTCGTCAACCACCTCGGGGGGATCAGCGGGGCCCTCGCCGACGCGCGGCCGGGAATCGAACGGCGGCTGTGGCAGGAGGTGCGCACCGTCGTCGATGCGGTGGCCGCCGACCTCGGGGAGCCGGCGGAGCTGCGCGCACTGCTGACCGGGGAGCCGCTGCTGGCCAAGGCGAACCTGCTGGTCCGGTGGCGGCGAGACGCCGACCGGGCCGCGCCGTTCGTACTGGTGCCGAACCCGATGGGTGGGCCACGATGACCCGACCGGTCTACGTCCACGACCTCGACGCGCTGGCCGGGCAGGCCCGCGCCATCCGGGCGGCGCTGCCCCGGCCGGTCGAGCTGCTCTACGCGGTCAAGGCCAATCCGGATGCCGGTGTGCTGCGCACCCTCGCGCCGATCGTCGACGGGTTCGAGGCCGCCAGCCGGGGCGAGCTGCGCAGGCTGGCGGAGGTGCTGCCCGGACGGGCGCCGGCCGCGTACGCCGGACCGGGCAAGACCGACGCGGACCTCGCGGCCGCTCTCGCCGCCGGGGTGCGCCGCATCCACGTCGAGTCCCCCACCGAGCTGGCGCGACTCGGCGCGCTGGCCACCGCGGCGGGCCGGTCGGCCCAGGTGCTGCTGCGGGTGAACCTGCCCGTCGACGCGCCGGGCGCGAGCCTGGTCATGGGCGGTGGACCCAGCCCGTTCGGCATGGACCCGGCCGACGCGGTGGCGTGCGCCCGCCGCCCGCCCGCCGGCATCGACGTACGCGGAATCCACGCCCACCTGGCCAGCGGACTGGACGCACCGCTCGCCGCGACGGTCGCCGCCGCCGTGGTCGACTGGGCGGCGGCCGAGGTCGACGCCGCCGAGGTCGACGTCGGCGGCGGCATGACCGTCGACTACACCGACCCGGACGCGCGGTTCGACTGGGCGGGTTACGGCCAGGCCCTGACGGACGTCCTCGACAGGCACCCGGGCGTGCGGCTGCGCATCGAGCCGGGCCGGTCGGTCACCGCCTACTGCGGGGCGTACCTCACCGAGGTCGTCGACGTGAAGCGTTCCTACGGCGAGTGGTTCGTGGTGGTGGCCGGTGGGACGCACCATCTACGGACTCCGGCGGCGAAGGGCCACGCGCAGCCGTTCACAGTGCACCCACGGCCGGATGCCGGCGGCCCCCGCACCGACGGCGGGCCGGTCACCGTGGTCGGGCAACTCTGCACCCCGAAGGACGTGCTCTCCTTCTCGGCCACCGCGGGGCCGATCGGCGTGGGTGACGTGCTGGCCTTCACCATGGCCGGGGCGTACGCCTGGAACATCAGCCACCGTGACTTCCTGCTGCACGAGCCCCCGCACTTTCGCACCGGTGACCTGCACGAAGTGGCTGTCGAGTGGGCGGCCCGGCCGCTCGGGACGTGAGCCCGGGAGGCTCGATCGGCTCGGTGTGTTATCGATAACATGCTATCTTTCACCCGGGAGTGAAGGGCACGCTCCCGGTCACCCGAGCCAGCGGCGAAGACGCGCCGAGGGGCCCGCCCCCTCCCGCCGCCTTCCCGGTCGGTGACCAGTCCGGGCCCCCGTCGATGCCAGGCGACCACTGTTGGTCGTCGAACGGCAAGGAGCCCCAGCAATGCTGAGACGTAGGTTCTTCCTCCCATCCATCGCGGCCGCGGCGCTTGTTCTCGCGGCCACCACCGGCGGCGTGTTGAGCGGCGGCTTCGGTGCGACGGCGGTGGCCGCCACCAACGGCACCCTCGCGGCGACCGCCGGCTGCGGCAAGGCCCCCACGCTCGCCAGCGGGACGCGGACGATTCAGAGCAGCGGACAGAGTCGTACGTACAACCTGCGGATCCCGGACGGTTACGACCGGAACCGCCCCTACCGGCTGATCTTCGGCTTCCACTGGTTGAACGGCTCGGCCAACAATGTCACCTCGGCCGGTTACTACGGGCTCCAGCCGCTGTCGAACAACAGCGCGATCTTCGTCGCCCCGCAGGGTCTCAACGCCGGCTGGGCCAACACCAACGGTCGGGACCTGACCCTCTTCGACGACATCTCCCGGCAGATCGAGAACGATCTGTGCGTGGACACCACCCAGCGCTTCGCCCTGGGCTGGAGCTACGGCGGAGCGATGAGTTACGCGGTGGCGTGCGCCCGGCCCACGATCATCCGCGCGGTCACCGTCCTGTCCGGCGCGAACCTCAGCGGGTGCAACGGGGGCACGCAGCCGGTCGCCTACTTCGGCATCCACGGCATCTACGACAGCGTGCTGAACATCTCCCAGGGTCGGCAACTGCGCGACACGTTCGTGCGAAACAACGGCTGCACCGCGCAGAGCCCACGGGAGCCGAGCCGAGGCAGCCTCACCCACATCACCACGACGTACGCGGGTTGCCGGGCCGGCTACCCGGTGCAGTGGGCGGCGTTCGACGGGGACCACACCCCGAGCCCGGTGGACGGTTCGGGCAGCCCCAACGACTCGCGGACCTGGACGTCGGGGGAGATCTGGAGGTTCTTCAGCCAGTTCGCGTCGACCACGCCGCCGACGACCGACCCGCCGACCGATCCGCCGACTGACCCGCCGACCGATCCGCCGACCAGCCCGCCGCCGACCGGGGGGCCCGGCACCTGCGCTGCCACCTACCGGACGACCAACACCTGGCCCGGCGGCTTCCAGGTCGAGGTGACAGTGGCCAACACCTCCACCGCGCCCTTGAACGGCTGGACGGTGGGCCTGACTCTGGCCAGTGGTCAGGCCATCAGCAGTCTGTGGAGTGGCGTCAACACGGGCACCACCGGCAGCGTCACGGTCAGAAACGCCGCCTACAACGGCACAGTTGGCCCGAGCGCGTCGACCACCTTCGGGTTCACCGCCACGGGCAACGGTGCCACAGCGCCCAGCGGCGTCACCTGCACCAGCCCCTGAGTTCGGCAGAGGGGGGCCCGGAGCCGACCGGCTCCGGGCCCCGCCGCTGAGCCGACGGGCCTTTGCGGACAGTTCACGGTCGGGAAGGGCCCTTCGCTGACGGACCGTGCGCGCGTCGTACCGTTGCGGACATGAACCCGGCCGTCAGGCGAATCGCGATCGATGCCCTCATCGCGGTCGTCGTCGCGGCCGTGGTCGCGGTGGCGATCCGGGTCGCCGACGAGCCCGGCGCCCGGCCGCCGGACGCGCGCGCCTACGCGATCGGCGCGGTGATCGGGCTGCTGCTGGTCTTCCGGCGCCGCTGGCCGCTGCTGGTGCTGGTCGGCTCGGTCACCGCGCTGATGATCTACTACATCCTCGAGTACCCGGGCATCCCGCCCGCCCTCCCGCTGGCCGCCGCCCTCTTCTCCGTCGCGGCCGCCGGCCGGTTCACCTGGGCGCTCGTCGTCGCCGGGTTCTTCGTCGTCCTTGAGCTGATCATGCGGTACACGCTGCTCGGCGAGGGTTTCTTTCCCGCTCTCTCGGCCACCCTCGAAGAGGGCTCGCTGCTCGCGGCAGTGGTGCTGCTCGCCGAGACGATCCGCACCCGCCGGGTCCGGTTGGCCGAGGCACAGCAACGTCTCGCGGTGATGCGCCAGGAGCGTCAACACGAGGTCGCCCAGGAGCGGCTCCGCATCGCCCGCGAGGTCCACGACGTACTCGGTCACACGATCGCCGCGATCAGTGTGCAGGCGAGCCTCGCCGACGACGTCTTCGACAGCAAGCCGGCCGAGGCGCGGGCGGCGCTGCGGAGCATCCGGGGCGCGGCCCGTGACGCCATGCACGAGGTCCGCTCGGCGATCGGCATGCTCCGCGACGCCGGTGAGGTGCCCGATCTGGCGCGGGTCTTCGCGGTCGCCGAACAGGCCGGCGTGAAGGTGCGGTCGGGAATCGCGGGCACTCCGCGCCCGATCCCGCCGGAGGTGGCGCTCTCGGTCTACCGGATCGTGCAGGAGTCGATCACCAACACCGTCAGACACGCCGGAGCGACGACCGTCGACGTCACGATCGCCTACGCGGGCGACGCCGTCACAGTGGAGATCGTCGACGACGGGGTCGGGTCCGGGGCTGGCCGGCGGGGGCATGGGGTGGCCGGCATGCGGGAACGGGCCACCGCTGCCGGCGGATCCCTTGAGGCCGGGCCCCGGCCGGAGGGTGGGGGGTTCCGGGTGGCCGCGCGGCTGCCGGTCGAGGTGGGGGAGACAGCGTGACGATCCGGATCGTGCTGGCGGACGACCAGACGCTCGTGCGGGCCGGCTTCCGGGGCCTGCTCGACCACAGCGACGACCTGGAGGTGGTCGGTGAGGCGTCCAACGGCGCCCAGGCTGTCGAGATGGTCGCCGCGACCCGGCCGGACATCGTGCTGATGGACGTGCGAATGCCGGTGCTCGACGGCGTGCGGGCCACGGCCGCGATCGTCGAACGGTTCCCGGCCGTGCGGGTCATCGTCCTGACCACCTTCGAACTCGACGAGTACGTCTTCGAGGCGCTGCGGGCCGGCGCGAGTGGCTTCCTGCTCAAGGACATCGAGCCCGACGAGCTGCGCCAGGCGGTACGGGTGGTGGCCGGCGGCGACATGTTGATCTCGCCGCGGGTGACGAGCCGGCTGGTGAGCGCGTTCGTCAGCACTGTCGCACCGACGCCCGTCGACGGCGGCCGACTGGCGGTGTTGACCGACCGCGAGCGCGAGGTGATGAGCCTGGTGGCCATCGGGCTGACGAACGAGGAGATCGGACGCCGGCTGTCGATGAGCCCGGCCACGGCCCGTACCCACGTCCACCGAGCCATGGTGAAGCTCCGCGTCCGCGACCGTGCGCAACTCGTCGTCCTCGCCTACCAGACGGGGCTCGTCGCGCCCGGCCGCTGACTACGGCCCCTGTTTCCCGGGTGGTGCTGGCTACGGCGATTCCCGTACGCACCGGCCGTTCCTCAGCGGATGCCACGCGGTACGCAGCCTTCGTACGTTGGCGTCATGTTTGAGGTCGGAGAGAACGCCGACGGGATCCTGGCCGGGGTCCTGTTCCTGATCTGGCTGTCCGCGGCGATCCTCGCCACGCGGCTGGCCTGGCGGCCGACGCCCGATGCGCTGCACAAGAGCGCCCGTCGGTTGCTGCGTCTGCTCGTCGCCGCGCTGGTGGTGCTCGCAATCAAGTGCGTCGCGATCGGGCTGATGCTCGCCGTCGACTGGATCTTTGCCGACAACCGCGTGATCGTGCAGATGCCGCTCCTGCTGCTGCCGATGCTGGCCGTCGCACTCTGGACCGTGCCGGGCCTGCGCGCCCTGGCCAACCGCGTCGACGCACCGGTCGACGCCGGGATGCGCTCCGCCGTCGCCGACCCCCGATTCGTCGTGCCGGTTCAGGTGGCGGCCGTGGCGACAGTGGTCGGCGTCCACGTCGCGTACGTGTCCCGTCCGGTCCCGTCCTACCTCGACGACATCGCGACCCACTCCGCGCCGATCCTGTTGTCGGCGGTGGTGCTGTGGTTCTGGCAGGGGCGTCGCCTGCGGGTCGTCACCGCCACCGACTTCGCGCGCCGGGACCGGCGGGCCCGCGGTCTGCGCGCCACCGCGCAGGCCGCCGTCGTGGTGCTGGTCGTCGCCGCCGGCATCACCTACGTGGCGCAGAGCAGCAGGCTGCCCGACCGGATGAGCATGATGTCGCACGACAACGTCGACTACGGCGGAGGCCCGTCGTTCGGTCACGGCGGTCATGGCGGGGTGTCCGTCGACGACCTGCGTGGGCCGCGGACCGGCAAGCCCGACAGGGCCTTCACGCTGACCGCGAAGAACGCGACGGTACGGCTGTCGTCGGGCGCGGAGATCGATGCGCTGACATACAACGGACAGTCGCCCGGGCCGGAGCTGCGGGTCCGCGAGGGGGACCTCGTCGAGGTGACGCTGCACAACGAGATCCCCGACGAGAACGTGACCATCCACTGGCACGGTCTCGACGTCCCCAACGGTGAGGACGGCGTGGCCGGCGCGACGCAGAACGCGGTGGAGCCGGGCGGCAGCTTCACCTACCGGTTCCTCGCCGAGCAGGTCGGCACCTTCTGGTACCACACCCACCAGAACCCACTGGAGGCGATCAGGCGGGGCCTGTTCGGCGCGCTGATCGTCGAGCCGCGCGACGGCCCACCACCCGGCGAGCGTGACTTCGTCGTGCAGGCCCACGAGTGGCGTACGCCGACCGACACCATCGTCTCGTTCGGCACGAGTGACACGATGCAACGCCAGGAGGTCGCCCCGGGCACGCCGGTGCGGCTGCGTCTGGTCAACACCGACAACAACCCGTCCACCGACAGCCGTCCGCGGTCCCTGACGGTCAACGGCGCACCGGTGCGGGTGGCGGCGATCGACGGGGTCGACGTCAACGGTCCGACCCCGCTGATCGACCCGCGGTTCGGGCTGGCGACCGGTGGACGCTACGACGTGACGTTCACGATGCCGGCGGTCCCGGTGCGGCTGACGGACCTCGCGAACCGCGACGCCGGGCTGGTCCTGGCACCACCGGGCGACACGTCGACGCCGAGGATCGTCGACGACGGGGACCGGTTCGACCCGCTGTCGTACGGCTCCGGCGGCTCCCGGCCCTTCGACGCCGGCTCGTCGTACGACCGCTCGTTCACCCAGCTCCTCGACGACCGGCTGTCCTTCTACAACGGGGGTCTCCACCTGGTGCCGACCATCAACGGGCACAGCTTCCCCGACACGCCGACGCTCATGGTCCGGACGGACGACGTGGTCAAGGTGCGGATCGTCAACCGCAGTCACCAGAACCACCCGATGCATCTGCACGGCCATCACGCGTTGGTCCTGTCCCGCAACGGTGTCGCCGCGACCGGGTCACCGTGGTGGATCGACAGCCTCGACGTGATCCCCGGCGAGATCTACGAAATCGGCTTCACGGCGGACAACCCGGGTCTCTGGATGGACCACTGCCACAACCTCGACCACGCGGCCAACGGCATGGTGATGCACCTCGCCTACGAGGGCGTGACGTCCCCCTATGAGCTGGGTCGCGGCACTCCCAACCAGCCGGAGTAGACGGACCCGTCGCGTCTTCCCCACCGAGCAAGTGCGCGGTTGAACCGAACTCCATCGGTTCTCGACACTGGTGGGGGAGGTGCGGACATGACTGGTGACTTCAGCGATTTCAAGGTGGCGGATCTGTCGCTGGCAGCCTTCGGGCGTAAGGAGATCGAACTGGCCGAGCACGAGATGCCGGGTCTGATGTCGATCCGGAGGGAGTTCGCCTCGCGACAGCCGTTGAAGGGCGCACGGATCACCGGCTCGCTGCACATGACAATCCAGACGGCCGTGTTGATCGAGACGTTGGTGGCGCTCGGCGCACAGGTCAGGTGGGCGTCCTGCAACATCTTCTCCACCCAGGACCACGCGGCGGCGGCGATCGTGGTCGGCCCGACCGGCACCCCGGACGCCCCGGCGGGTGCCCCGGTCTACGCCTGGAAGGGCGAATCCCTCGACGAGTACTGGTGGTGCACCCAGCAGGCGTTGCTCTGGCCGGACGGCCAGGGCCCGAACATGATCCTCGACGATGGTGGTGACGCCACGCTGCTGGTGCACAAGGGCGCCGAGTTCGAGGCGATCGGCGCGGTCCCGTCGCCGGAGAGCGCGGACTCCGAGGAGTACGAGGTCATCCTCGGTGTGTTGACGCGGTCGTTGCGCGAGGACAACCGCCGCTGGACGCGGGTCGCGGCCGGGATCAGAGGAGTGACCGAGGAGACCACCACGGGCGTGCACCGGCTGTACGAGATGCAGCAGGCAGGGAACCTGCTCTTCCCGGTGCGACACGTGCACCCCGATGGTCCGCTCGCTGATGAACAGCCGCTGCCCGATCTCCCTGTTGGTCAGC
>NZ_JBEYSL010000013.1:0-32980 GCF_040642735.1 Micromonospora sp. NPDC047753
GCTCGCCCTCGCCGGTCCTCCCGGAGTGGGTAAGACCAGCCTCGGCGAGTCCGTGGCGCGGGCGCTCGGGCTGGGTGAGCAGCCGCCCGACCGGAAGGATCAGGCGCGGGCGTACTGGGCGGGGCCGGAGTACGCGACGCCGAGCTTCGCGGCCGCCCGGCGCGGCCAGTACGGGTCGCGCAGCAACTCCCGACCCAGCAGCACCAGGTCGGCCTCGCCGTTGGCGACGATCTGCTCGGCGTGCTCGGGCTCCACGATCAGGCCCACCGCGCCGGTCGGCACGCCGGCCTCGCGGCGGATCTGGGCGGCCAGCGGCACCTGGTAACCCGGGCCGAGCGGGATGCGCTGGTCCGTGCTCACCCCACCGGAGGACGCGTCGACCAGGTCGACGCCGACGCCGGCCAGCTCACCGGCGAGCACCACGCTGTCCTCGATCGTCCAGCCGCCCTCGACCCAGTCGGTGGCGGAGATCCGGGTCAGCACCGGCACGTCCTCGCCGACAGCGGCGCGCACCGCGCGGGCGACCTCCAGGGTGAGCCGCATCCGGGCCGCGCGGTTGCCGCCGTACGAGTCGGTGCGGCGGTTGGTCAGCGGCGAGAGGAACTCGTTGAGCAGGTAGCCGTGAGCGGCGTGGATCTCCACGGCGGCGAAGCCGGCGTCCAGGGCGCGTACGGCTCCGGCCGCGAACGCGTCGACCACACCGGCGATGCCGGCCTCGTCGAGGCTGGTCGGCGTCCGGTAGTCGGCGGTGAACGGCTCCGAGCCGGGGGCGACGGGCGTCCAGCCGCCCTCGGAATCCGGCACGCCACCGCGCTCGGGTGCCCAGGGCCGGTAGGTGGAGGCCTTGAAGCCGGCGTGCGCGAGCTGCACGGCCGGCACCGCGCCGTGAGCGGCGACGAACGCGGTCACCGGTCGCCAGGCGTCGACGTGCGCATCGGACCAGAGGCCGGTGTCCTGTGGGCTGATCCGGCCCTCCGGGAGGACGGCGGTCGCCTCGGTCAGCACCAGGCCGGCCCCGCCGACCGCGCGGCTGCCGAGGTGGATCAGGTGCCAGTCGGTGGGCAGGCCGTCGGGGCCGGCGGAGTACTGGCACATCGGTGCCATGGCGATCCGGTTGGGCAGTGTGACCCCGCGCAGGGCCAGGGGAGTGAACAGGGAACTCATGGGGTCATCCTCTCCGACACGGCGACGGGCCCCCGGGGAGAGGGGCCCGTCGCCGTACTGGTGAATCGGTCAGGCAGGAACGGGGGTCAGCTCGGGCCGGGTGTCGGCGACCGGCTCCGGGTCGGTCAGGTCACGCCGGCCGGCGGACTCGTACGCGGCGCGGTCGAGAGTGCCCTCGCGGGCGGCGACCACTGTCGGCACCAGCGCCTGCCCCGCGACGTTGGTGGCGGTGCGGATCATGTCCAGGATCGGGTCGATGGCCAGCAGCAGACCGGCGCCGGCCAGCGGCAGGCCCAGCGTGCTGAGGGTCAGGGTGAGCATCACGATCGCGCCGGTCAGGCCGGCGGTGGCCGCCGAGCCGACCACCGAGACGAAGGCGATCAGCAGGTAGTCGCCGATGCCGAGGTCAACGCCGAACACCTGCGCCACGAAGATCGCGGCGAGGGCCGGGTAGATGGCGGCGCAACCGTCCATCTTCGTGGTGGCGCCGAAGGGCACCGCGAACGAGGCGTACTCGCGGGGGACGCCGAGGCGCTCGACGGAACGCTGGGTCACCGGCATGGTGCCGACCGAGGAGCGGGAGACGAAGGCCAGCTCGATGGCCGGCCAGGCACCGGCGAAGAAGCGCAGCGGGTTGAGGCGGCCGGCGAGGATCAGCACCAGCGGGTAGACCACGAACAGCACGATGGCGCAGCCGACGTAGACGGCCGTGGTGAACTTCGCGAGGGGAGCCAGCAGGTCCCAGCCGTACGAGGCGACGGCATTGCCGATCAGGCCGAGGGTGCCGATCGGGGCTAGCCGGATGACCCACCAGAGCGCCTTCTGGACGATCTCCAGGAGGGATCGGTTCAGCGCCACGAACGGTTCGGCGGGCTCGCCGACCAGCAGGGCCGCGGCGCCGACGACGACGGCGAGGAAGACGATCTGGAGGACGTTGCCCTCGACGAACGCGCCGACCGGGTTGGTGGGCACGATGCCGGTGAGGAAGTCGGTCCACGAGCCGGTGTTCTTCGGCGGGGCCGCACCACCCAGGTCGAGGGTCACGCCCCTGCCCGGGTTGGTGAGCAGGCCGAGGCCGATGCCGATGCTCACCGCGATCAGCGCGGTGATGCCGAACCACATCAGGGTCTTGACGGCGAGCCGGGCGGCGTTGGCGACGCCACGCAGGCTGACCACGCTGACCACGATGGCGGTGAAGACCAGCGGCGGCACGGCCAGCTTGAGCAGTTGGACGAAGAGGCTACCGACGGTGTGCAGGGTGCTGGTCAGCCAGCTCAGGTCGTTGCTGCGGGCCAGGAAGCCCAGCGCGACGCCGAGCACGAGGCCGAGCAGGATCTGCACGGAGAAGGGAATTTTGCGCAGGCTGAAAGGCATGAGGATGTATCCAATTGTCCGGTCCGATCGGGGCAGGCGTGGGAACGCGGCTAGCCCGGACAGATGCCACTGGCCTGCAGTCGGAGATCGACATACAGGCGGACAGTGAGGCCCCAGAGATTGGTCATCGTTGGCCGACGATACGCCGATTCCCGCTCATCGGAAGGACCGGACGGCGTGAGGCTCCTTACAGAGGGCCAGCGCGGTGGCGGTGCCCAGGCCCCACAGCACCGCCAGGGCGAGGATCAGCCGTTCCAGCACCCCCACCACCGGGCCTCGACCGATCACGAGCATCGCCAGCCCCACCGTGGCACAGAGCGGCAGGGCCAGCACGGCGGCGACCCCGGCCAGCCGACGCACCGTCCGGCCCGCCGGCACGGAGACGGCCAGCGCGATCATGGCGAAGACCACAGCGGCGGTCGCCGCGATGCTCGCGCCGCCGTGCACCAGGTCCGCCGTCGTCGCGCGCTCGAACGGCGGCAACGGGCAGCCGCCGGAGCAGGTCACCGCCCCCGACACAGCGGTGAACACCGCTCCGGTGGCGAGCAGCGCCGGGGCCGCCGCCCACACCCCGGGAGGCAGCGCCGCACCGATCAGCAGCAACGCGCCGGCAAGGGCCAGGATCCCGATCCGGTACGTCGCGGCGTGGGCGCTGCCGGCAATGCCCGCCTCGCTGACGTACCCGGTGAGCCCTGGACCGGGACCGGCGACCACGGCGAGCGTCACCGCCACCGCACCGGCCAGGGTGCAGCCGGCCGCTGCGGACCCGGCGACCCGGCGGGCGACCTCGCCGCGGGCGCTCGGCAGGGTCGGGGCGGTCGGCCGACCCGGCTCAGCCACGCCCGTGCGGCGTGCTCCAGCCGGACTCGTCCGGCCCGAGTGGCACGATGCCGCTGGGATTGATCTCCCGATGCGTGCCGTAGTAGTGCCGCTTGATGTGGTCGAAGTCCACAGTCTCGCCGAAACCCGGCGTCTGGAACAGGTCCCGGGCGTACGCCCAGAGCACCGGCATCTCGGTCAGCTTGTCGCGGTTGCACTTGAAGTGCCCGTGGTACGCGGCGTCGAAGCGCACCAGTGTGGTGAACAGCCGCACGTCTGCCTCGGTGATCGCGTCGCCCATCAGGTAGCGCTGCCCGGCCAGCCGCTCGGAGAGCGCGTCCAGCCGGGCGAAGAGCGCCCGGAACGCCTCGTCGTACGCCTGCTGGGAGGTGGCGAACCCGCACCGGTAGACCCCGTTGTTCACATCGGTGTGGATCTCGGCCATCAGCGCGTCCATCTCGGGGCGCAGCGCGACCGGGTAGAGATCCGGGGCGTCGGGCGCGTGCAGCCGCCGCCACTCGGTGGAGAAGTCGAGGGTGAGCTGTGGGTAGTCGTTGGTGACCACCCGGCCGGTCACTGTGTCGACGAGTGCCGGCACTGTCACCCGGCCGGTGTAGTCCGGGTCGGTGGCCAGGTACGCCTCGGAGAGGAAGCTCACGCCGAGCACCGGGTCGAAGCCGTCCGGGTCGAGGGCGAACGCCCAGCCCCGCTCGTCCCGGATCGGGTCGACGGTGCCCAGCGAGATCGCGTCGTCCAGCCCGAGCAGGCCACGCACGATCCGCGCCCGGTGCGCCCACGGGCAGGCCCGGCACCAGATCAGCCGGTAACGGCCGGCCTCCAACGGCCAGCGGTCCTGCTCGTCCGGGCCGCCGCCGGGTGGCGAGGTGGAGTCGGCGGTGACCCGACCGGTGAACCGGTTCGGCTGGCGGACGAACGCGCCGCCGCCACTGGTCTCTGCGCTGAACTGGGCCCGGGCCATGCCGTCAACCTATCCGCTGCCGGCGTGGATATCCTGGCGGCCGGCAGCCCTCGTGACCCGGTGGGCGTGCCCCACCCCCGCCGTCTGCACCCCCTAAGGACTCCCGATGACCGTGGCATACCTGGTGGCCGGTGTCCGCACCCCGATCGGCCGGTACGCGGGCGCGCTGGCCGGCGTCCGCCCCGACGACCTGGCCGCGCACGTGATCCGGGAACTGGTCGCCCGCCACCCGTCGGTGGACTGGGCGCGGGTCGATGACGTCGTGCTCGGCTGCGCCAACCAGGCCGGCGAGGACAACCGCAACGTGGCCCGGATGGCGGCGCTGCTGGCCGGCCTGCCCGAGGAGGTGCCGGGCAGCACCGTCAACCGGCTCTGCGGTTCGGGCCTGGACGCGCTCGCCACCGCCGCCCGGTCCATCGTCGCCGGGGACGCCGAGCTGGTGATCGCCGGCGGGGTGGAGAGCATGAGCCGGGCGCCGTTCGTCATGCCGAAGGCGTCGTCGGCGTACTCCCGCTCGGCCGAGGTGTACGACACCACCCTCGGCTGGCGGTTGGTGAACCCGCTGATGCGTGACGGGTGGGGGGTCGACTCGATGCCGGAGACGGCGGAGAACGTGGCCGCCGAGTACGGCGTCAGCCGGGCCGAGCAGGACGCCTTCGCGTACCGCTCGCAGCAGCGTGCGGCCAGGGCGCAGGCGGACGGCCGGTTCGCCGAGGAGATCGTGTCGGTGTCGGTGCCGGCGGGTCGTCGGGAGACCCGGCTGGTCGAGGTCGACGAGCACCCTCGGGAGACCTCGCTGGACAAGCTGGCCGCGCTGCCCACCCCGTTCCGCGACGGCGGCACGGTGACCGCCGGGAACTCCTCGGGCGTCAACGACGGCGCTGTCGCCCTGCTGGTGGCCAGCGAGGCGGCGGTTGCCCGGTACGGCCTGACCCCGCTGGCCCGGATCGTCGGCGCGGCGGCGGCTGGTGTGCCGCCCCGGATCATGGGAATCGGCCCGGTGCCGGCCACCCGCAAGCTGCTCGAACGCGTCGGCGTCGAGGTGGGCGCGGTGGACGTGGTGGAGTTGAACGAGGCGTTCGCCGCGCAGTCCGTGGCGGTGTTGCGTGAGCTGGGGCTGCCCGTGGACGCCGAGCACGTCAACCCGAACGGTGGTGCCATCGCGCTGGGGCACCCGCTCGGCGCCAGCGGCGCGCGGCTGGCGCTGACCGCCGCCCTGGAGCTGCGCCGTCGCGGCGGCCGCCGGGCTCTGGCCACCATGTGCATCGGCGTTGGTCAAGGCATCTCGCTGTTGTTGGAGTCAGCGGCCTAGAGTGGTCCACACCACACGACCCGCGGGTCGACCGGTGCCCACGCGTGCCCGCTGCGCGCCCCGATGCCGGTGCCGTCCCGCGCCGCGGCGATGAACTGGGGAGCACGCTGATGCCGGACGGACTGCCGACCGAGATCGATCTGACCAGGCCGAGCGCGGCCCGGGTGTACGACTACTTTCTGGGTGGAGCGCACAACTTCGAGATCGACAGGCAGTTGGCGGAGCAGATCGCCAGCATGACCCCGAATCTCGCCGCCACCATGCGCTCCGGTCGGGAGTTCCTGCGGCGGGCCGTCCGGGTGCTGCTCGACGCCGGCATCGACCAGTTCCTCGACATCGGCTCCGGAATTCCCACCGTGGGCAACGTGCACGAGGTGGCGCAGGGGGTGAACCCCAAGGCCCGCGTGGTGTACGTCGACATCGACCCGGTGGCGGTCGCGCACAGCCGGGAGTTGCTGGCTGGCAACGACCTGACCGGGGTCATCCACGCCGACCTGCGTGAGCCGGAGCGGATCCTCGCCGAGACCGGACAGCTCGAGCTGATCGACTTCAGTCGCCCGGTGGGCATCCTGCTGGCCGGGGTGGTGCACTTCGTCCCGGACGCCGACCGGCCCGAGGCGATCCTCGCCACCCTGCGGGCCGCCGCCGCGCCGGGCAGTTTCCTTGTCGTCTCCCACTCCACGTTCGAGGACCAGCCGCAGGAGATGCTGGACGCCCAGCGCCTCTCCGCCCGCACCGCCACCGAGATCACCCTGCGCTCCCGTGCTCAGGTCACCGGCTTCTTCGGCGACTGGACCGTCCTGGAACCGGGTGTGGTGCACATGCCGCTCTGGCGCCCGGACTCACCGTCCGACGTGGACGAGCACCCGGAGCGGTTCGGCGCCTTCGGGGGCGTCGCCCGGTACGACCAGCCCGCCGGCTGATCTCGTGGCTGCCGTCCCGGACCACGCCGGGGCCGATGCCGGCCGGGGCCACGCCGGGGCCGATGCCGGCCGGGCGGACGCCCAGGGGTTCGCCGCCGACTGGGCCCGCGCGGTGCGTCGGCTCGGTTTCGTGCCGCTCAGCGTGGCCGAGACCGAGCGGCTGCTGCTGGCGTACACGATCCGGCTGGCCCAGGCGGTACGGTCGGAGCCGTTCAGCGCGGCAGCGGCCGAGGAGGTCGGGCGGGCCCTGGTGGAGGCGCACCTCACCGAGCCGCAGGCCCTGGAGTGGACGCTGCACGCGTTCGGCGCGACCTTCGGGCACCGGGTGTTGTGCGACGGTGACCCGCCGGCCGACCTCGCCGACCGGATCGCTGCGGTGCAGGGCGGACTGGCCGCCGGGTTCGCCCGTGCGCTGCGCGACCGCACCTTCAGCCAGCAGGAGCGGATCGCCAGGTCGGCCTGGCAGGCGCGCGACGAGGTCGAGCAGGCGCTACGCGAGAGCGAGGCACGGTTCCGGGCGGTGTTCACCGGCGCCGCGATCGGGATCGGGATCGCCGGCGTGGACGGTCAGATCATCGACGTCAACCAGGCGTTCGCCGACATGCTCGGCTACTCGATCGAGGAGCTGCGCGAGACCAACGTGACAGGGCTGGTCCACGCCGACGACGCGGCCGGGATGTGGGAGCTCTACACGGAGATGATCGAGGGGAAGCACGACGCGGCCCGGGTGGAGAAGCGGTACTACCGCAAGGACGGCACGACGGTCTGGACGGATCTGGCCGTCTCGCTGATCCGACACGAGGGTCGGCCCCGATTCACCGTCGCGATGATCGAGGACATCACCGAGCGGTACGAACTCCAGCAGCGGCTGCGCTTCCAGGCGCTGCACGACCCGCTGACCGGGCTGCCCAACCGGACGCTGTTCTTCGAGACGTTGGGACGGGTGCTCGACACCGCGGACGCCGGGCAGCGCGTCGGGGTGTGCTTCCTCGACCTGGACGGCTTCAAGGCGATCAACGACAGTCTCGGCCACGACCTCGGTGACCGGCTGCTCGTGATGATCGGCCGGCGGCTGGCCGCGTGTGTGGCCGACCACGGCCACCTGGTCGCCCGGATGGGCGGCGACGAGTTCGTGATCCTCGTCGAGGGAGGGGACGACACCGACGACCCGGTCTCCGTGGCGGAAGCGGCGCTGGCCGCCGTCGCGGCCCCGGTCCACGTCGGTGAGCACCAGTTGGCCGTCTCGGCCAGTGTGGGCATCGTCCAGTGCCCGGCCTCGGAGACCAGCGCGTCCGAGCTGATGAAGGCCGCGGACACCACGCTCTACTGGGCCAAGGCGGCGGGCCGGGGCCGGTGGGCGGTCTACGACCCCGAGCGCGGCGCCCGGGACATCGCCCGTGCGGCGTTGGTCGCCGGGTTGCCCGCCGCGCTGGAGCGGGGCGAGTTCGTGCTGCACTACCAGCCGATCGTGTCGCTGCTGGAGGGCACCATGCTCGCGGTGGAGGCGCTGGTCCGTTGGGAGCATCCGGAGTTGGGCCTGATCGGGCCGGACCGGTTCATCGGCCTGGCCGAGGAGACCGGCCTGATCGTCCGGCTCGGCGAGTGGGTGCTGCGGCGGGCCTGCGAGGACGCCGAACGGTGGTGGCGGGAGTTCCCCGACGCCAGGCTGGTGGTCAGCGTCAACCTGGCCGCCCGGCAGGCCGACGAACCGGCCATCGTGGACACCGTCGCCGACGCCCTGCAGACCAGCGGGTTGCCCGCGGAGCTGCTCCAACTGGAGCTGACCGAGAGCGCCGTGATGGGCAGTGCCGGTGAGCCCCTGCGCAGCCTGCACCGGCTCGCCGCGCTCGGCGTCCGGCTGGCCGTGGACGACTTCGGCACCGGGTACTCCAACCTGGCGTACCTGCGCCGGTTGCCGATCCACTGCCTCAAGCTCGCCGGTCCGTTCGTGGAGGGCATCCGCGCGGACGGGACCGACGTGGCGGCCGACCACCGCGACGAACGGATCGTCGACGCGTTGGTCCGGTTGGCGCACGCCCTGGAGTTGTGGGTCACGGCCGAGGCGGTGGAGACCGGTGTGCAGGCGGAACGGCTGCGGGCGCTGCGCTGCGACACCGGGCAGGGCCGATTCTTCGGTGCGCCAGCCCCGGCCGATGTGATCACGGCCCGGCTGCGCGGCGGAGCGTCGGCGTGAGCGAGCGCAGCGAGCGAACCGGGTGGCCCAGCAGCGTGGCGCGAAGCGACGGCACGCAGCGAAGCGGAGTGCTGTCGTGAGCGAGCGAACCAGCAGGCTCAGCAGCGTGGCGCGAAGCGACGGCACGCGGCAGAGCGGGGGACCGTTCCGGTCCGGAGGGTGGCGACGGAGGATGGCGGCGTGGACCTGACGGACTC
The DNA here is from genome assembly GCF_040642735.1 of Micromonospora sp. NPDC047753. Classification (NCBI taxonomy): domain Bacteria; kingdom Bacillati; phylum Actinomycetota; class Actinomycetes; order Micromonosporales; family Micromonosporaceae; genus Micromonospora; species Micromonospora sp. NPDC047753. The sequence goes on from NZ_JBEYSL010000013.1 coordinate 8,963, forward strand.
GCAGACGGCGGTGACGGTGGTGGCCGGGCTGGCCATCCTGGCCGGGTTGGCCGGCGTGGTGGTGCCGGGCCTGCCGGCGCTGCCGCTGTGCTGGGGTGGCGTGCTGCTCTGGGCGATCTTCGGCGGCGCGGGCCTGGTTGGCTGGGCGGTGTTCGCCGCCGCCACGCTGGTCGCCGGGGGTGGCGCGGTGATCAAGTACGCGTGGCCGGGCCGGAACCTGAAGCGCACCGGTGTGCCGACGTCCACGCTGCTCGCCGGTGGGGTGCTCGGCATCATCGGGTTTTTCGTGGTGCCGGTCGTCGGCCTGGTGCTCGGCTTCGTCGCCGGGGTGTGGGCGGCCGAACGGCTCCGGCTGGGCAGTAATCAGCTCGCCTGGCCCTCCACAGTGCAGGCCCTGAAGGCCGCCGGCCTGTCGATGCTGGTGGAGTTCCTGGCCGGCCTCCTGGTCGCGGCCCTCTGGGTAGCCGGCCTCCTCCTGACCTGACCTGACCCGTCCTCAGCCCTCGCCTCAGCCCCGCGATCTTGCACTTACTGCGCTGACATACGGCGCATCCCGCTGATATCGGCAACTGAAACTGCAAGATCGGCGCGGGGAGGGGAGGGGGCGCGGGGCACTTTTCGGGTACGGCGGAATGGCCGTACGTGAGAGAGAGGCGTGCCCCGCGCCACCGGGTCGGGCGGTCCGAGCGCCCGGGGTAGGCCCCTGTCGGGCCTGGTCACCGGTTCAGCATGCCGGCCGCGGTGGCCGGTCGGCAACGCAATTAGCCCGACGGCGGTGAGATTCCCACCGACTACGTATTGACCGCCTTGATCGGCCGGGACGACACTTTGCCCACTCGCACGCGGAACCACCTCAGGGAGGTGTGCAGTGGCCACGACGCCCGTGCCGACCGCCGAGCAACCGATGGACGACGACGCCCGACGGCTCGCTGAACTCGGCTACAAACAGGAGTTGCGCCGAAAGTGGAGCGGCTTCTCCAACTTCGCCATCTCCTTCTCGATCATCTCGATCCTGGCCGGCTGTTTCACCACCTTCGGGCAGGCGTGGAACAACGGCGGGCCGGTCGCCATCTCCTGGGGCTGGCCGCTGATCTCGCTGTTCATCCTGATCATCGGCTTCTGCATGGCGGAGCTGGTGTCGGCGTACCCGACAGCGGGTGGGATCTACTGGTGGGCGGCCACCATGGGTCGCCCGGTGCACGGCTGGTTCACCGGCTGGCTGAACCTGATCGGCCTGGTGGCTGTCACCGCCTCGGTGGACTACGGCTGCGCGACGTTCCTCAACCTCACCCTGTCGGCGCTCTTCGACGGTTGGGCCGGGACGCTGCGCCAGGCGTTCGTCCTCTTCGTGGTCATCCTGGTGCTGCACGGGCTGATCAACATCTTCGGGCACCGGATCATCGACGTACTCCAGAACGTCTCGGTCTGGTGGCACGTGGCCGGCGCGGCCGTCGTGGTGGCCATCCTGGTCTTCGTGCCCGACAACCACCAGAGCTTCCAGTTCGTGTTCACCGAGCGGTTCAACAACTCCGGTTTCGGCGACGGGGACATCGGCGGGCTGACGTTCTGGTTCTACGTGCTGCCGCTGGGCTTCCTGCTGACCCAGTACACGATCACCGGCTTCGACGCCTGCGCGCACGTCTCCGAGGAGACCCGGGGCGCCTCGCAGGCAGCGGCCCGTGGGCTTTGGCAGTCGATCTTCTACTCGGCGGTCGGCGGCTGGATCCTGCTGCTGGCGTTCCTCTTCGCGGCCACCGACGTCGAGGCGGTCAACGCCGCGGGCGGCTTCTCCGGCGCCATCTTCGAGTCGGCGCTGACCCCGGTCTTCTTCAAGATCGTCATCATCATCTCGACCATCGGGCAGTTCTTCTGCGGCATGAGCTGCGTGACCTCGATGAGCCGGATGGCGTACGCGTTCAGCCGGGACCGTGCCGTACCCGGATGGCGGCTGTGGTCGACCGTCGACCGCAACGGCACCCCGGTAAAAGCGATCATCGGCGCCACCCTGGCCGGCCTGGTGCTGACCCTGCCGGCGCTGTACGAGAGCTCCGCCGGTATCCCGATCGCCTTCTACGCCGTCGTCTCCGTCGCGGTGCTCGGGCTCTACCTGTCGTTCCTCATCCCGATCGCGCTCCGCCTGCGGATGGGCGACCGGTTCGTCCCCGGGCCGTGGACGCTGGGCCGTAAGTACAAGCTGTTCGGCTGGATCGCGGTGATCGAGATCGCGATCATCGCCGTCTACTTCGTGCTGCCGATCGTGCCCGCCGGGGTGCCCGGCAACGACGGGTTCACCTGGTCGGCGGTGAACTACGCGCCGCTCGCCGTCGGCGGGGTGCTGCTCGTGGTCGCCGTGTGGTGGTACGCCTCGGCCCGCAAGTGGTTCACCGGCCCGGTTCGTACCGTCGAGGAATCCGCGGGTGCGGCCGGCCCGGCGCCGGCCGACGGCCCGGTCTGATCGGCGCCCGGCGGGACGGACGGTGCTGCCGTCCCGCCGGGTTTGCGGCCCTTGCCACCGGGGGCATTGACGGTGATCCGGTTTGCCAGTAGACCTTGGTGATGGAGGCCCGCGAATGAGGAAAGCACCGCTCACGCTGGAACAACTGCGGGTCGCCGTCGCCGAGGGCGAGATCGACACCGTGGTGCTGGCCCTCGTGGACATGCAGGGCCGGTTGCAGGGCAAGCGGTTCCACGCGCCCTTCTTCCTCGACCAGGTGGTGGAGGGCGGCAGCGAGGGCTGCAACTACCTGCTCGCCGTGGACGTCGACATGAACACCGTCGACGGGTACGCCATGTCGAGCTGGGAACGCGGCTACGGCGACTTCGCGATGGTTCCGGACTTCGCCACGCTGCGCCGGGTGCCCTGGCAGCCCGGCTCCGCACTGCTGCTGGCCGACCTGACCTGGCTCGACGGCTCGGGTGACGTGGTCGCCTCGCCCCGGCAGATCCTGCGCCGGCAGCTGGACCGGCTGGCCGAGCACGGGCTGACCGCGTACGCCGGCACCGAGTTGGAGTTCGTGCTGTTCCGCGACTCGTACGAGGACGCCTGGCAGCGCGGCTACCGCGACCTCACCCCGGCCAACCAGTACAACGTCGACTACTCGCTGCTCGGCACCGCCCGGGTGGAGCCGCTGCTGCGTCGCATCCGGGTCGAGATGGCCGGCGCGGGGCTCACCCCGGAGAGCGCCAAGGGCGAGTGCAACCTCGGGCAACACGAGATCGCCTTCCGGTACGACGAGGCGGTGGCCTGCGCTGACCACCACGTCATCTACAAGAACGGCGCCAAGGAGATCGCCGCCCAGGAGGGGATGGCGATCACCTTCATGGCCAAGCCGAACGAGCGGGAGGGCAACTCCTGCCACATCCACTTCTCGCTCCGGGACTCCTCCGGCTCGTCGGCGATGCTCGGCGACGGACCGGCGCACCTGTCGCAGACCGGGCAGCGGGTGCTCGCCGGGCTGCTGGCCACCATGCGCGAGTTCAGCCTGCTCTTCGCCCCGAACATCAACTCCTACAAGCGCTACCAGCCGGGATCGTTCGCCCCGACCGCGCTGCGCTGGGGTGTCGACAACCGCACCTGCGCGCTGCGGGTGGTCGGGCACGGGCAGGGCATGCGCGTGGAGAACCGGGTGCCCGGCGCTGACGTCAACCCGTACCTGGCGATCGCCGGGCTGGTCGCGGGCGCGCTGCACGGCATCGAGCAGGGGCTGGAGCTGGGCGCGGAGTGCACCGGCAACGCGTACGACGACCCGGAGGCCGAGCGCGTGCCCGGCACGTTGCGCGACGCTCTCGCCCTGTGGGAGGAGTCGACGGTGGCCCGCGAGGCGTTCGGCGCCGAGGTCGTGGCCCACTACGCCAACCAGGCGCGGGTCGAGTTGGCCGCCTTCGACGCCGCTGTGACGGACTGGGAGCTCAAGCGTGGCTTCGAACGCCTCTGACCGCCGCCACACCGCGTCGATCATGGACTTGTGGTGGGCGGAAGGCCCTCTGGGGCGGCTTTTGGGGGGCACCACAACTCCATGATCGACTGGGATGACGAGGGGTGGGGTGTGTGACGGTTCTGGTGGATCCGGCTTCCGGGGTCGGGTTTCGGGAAGTTGCGGCGGCCTCTGTGGAGGACGTGGACCTGGCTATTGCGCGGGCGAGCGCCGCATGTGCTGGCTGGCGGCAGGTGGGGGCGGGGGACCGGGCGCGGTTGCTGCGGCGGTTCGCCGCCGTGGTCGACGCGCATCTGGACGAGTTGGCAGTGCTGGAGGTACGCAACTCCGGGCACACCGTCGGCAACGCCCGGTGGGAGGCGGGCAACGTCCGTGACGTCCTGGACTACTACGCCGGCGCGCCCGAGCGGTTGAGCGGGCGGCAGATCCCGGTACCCGGCGGGTTGGACGTCACCTTCCACGAGCCACTCGGTGTGGTCGGCGTGATCGTGCCCTGGAACTTCCCGATGCCGATCGCCGCCTGGGGGTTCGCCCCGGCGCTCGCCGCCGGCAACACAGTGGTGCTCAAGCCCGCCGAGTTGACCCCGCTCACCGCGCTGCGTCTGGCCGAGCTGGCCCGCGAGGCCGGCCTGCCCGACGGCGTCTTCACCGTCGTCCCTGGCGAGGGCTCGGTGGTGGGGGAGCGGTTCGTCACCCACCCGGCGGTCCGCAAGATCTGCTTCACCGGCTCCACCGAGGTCGGCACCCGGATCATGGCCGGCTGCGCCGCCCAGGTGAAGCGACTCACCCTGGAGCTGGGCGGCAAGAGCGCGAACATCGTGTTCGCCGACGCCGACCTGGAGCGCGCCGCTGCGACCGCGCCGGGCGCGGTCTTCGACAACGCCGGCCAGGACTGCTGCGCACGGTCGCGGATCCTGGTCCAGCGTTCGGTGTACGACAGGTTCCTGGAACTGCTCGAACCGGCGGTCCGCGCGGTCCGCGTCGAGGATCCGTCCCGCGACACCGCCGAGATGGGCCCGCTGATCTCCGCCGCCCAACGGGACCGGGTCGCCGGCTACCTCGACGGGGCGAAGATCGCCTTCACGGGCTCCTGCCCGGACGGCCCCGGGTTCTGGCACGCGCCAACCGTGCTGCTGGCCGACTCACCGGCCGACCGGCACTGGCGGGAGGAGATCTTCGGCCCGGTGGTCTCGGTGCTGCCGTTCGACGACGAGGCGGACGCGATCCGGCTCGCCAACGACACCGAGTACGGGCTCTCCGGCTCGGTCTGGACCCGGGACGTGGGTCGGGCCCTGCGCCTGGCCCGCGCCGTCGACGCGGGCAACCTCAGCGTCAACTCGCACTCCTCGGTGCGCTACTGGACCCCGTTCGGCGGGATGAAGCGCTCCGGGCTCGGCCGTGAGCTGGGCCCGGACGCGCTGCTTTCCTTCACGGACGTCAAGAACGTGTTCATCGCGACGGAGGAGTGACGCCAGTGCAGGGTCGGTTGCAGGACCGGGTGGCCGTGGTCACCGGAGCGGGCAGCGGGATCGGGTTGGCCACCGTACGGCGGTTCGCCGCCGAGGGGGCCAGGGTGGTCTGCGTGGACATCGACGTGGCCGCCGGTACGAAGGCCGCCGAGGAGTGCGGCGGCGAGTTCGTGGCCACCGACGTGGCCGACGAGTCGGCGGTGCGCGACCTGTTCGACGGGGTTGCCGACCGGCACGGCCGGGTGGACATCGCGTTCAACAACGCCGGCATCTCGCCGCCCGACGACGACTCCATCCTGGACACCGGCCTGGACGCGTGGGAGCGGGTGCTGCGGGTCAACACCACGAGCGTCTACCTGTGCTGCAAGTACGCCATCCCGCACATGCGGCGGCAGGGCAAGGGCTCGATCATCAACACGGCCTCGTTCGTGGCGTTGATGGGTGCGGCCACGTCGCAGATCGCGTACACCGCGAGCAAGGGCGGGGTGCTGGCGATGACCCGGGAGTTGGGTGTGCAGTTCGCCCGTGAGGGCATCCGGGTCAACGCCCTCTGTCCCGGCCCGGTGGCCACCCCGTTGCTGCTGGAGCTCTTCGCCGCCGATCCGGAGCGCGCGGCCCGCCGGCTGGTGCACGTGCCGATGGGACGCTTCGGGCAACCGGAGGAGATCGCCGCCGCGGTGGCGTTCCTGGCCAGCGACGACGCCTCGTTCATGACCGCCGCGCAGTTCGTGGTCGACGGCGGCATCACGGGCGCCTACGTCACGCCGCTGTGAGCGCGGGGAGTGAGCCGGCTCTGCGAGCCCCGCAGTCGCGAACCCGGCCAGCCCGACGCCCGCTGATCGGGGTCAGCGCGTACGTCGAACCCGCCGACTGGGCCGTCTGGCGGGGTGTGCGGGCGGTGCTGGTGCCGGAGGCGTACACGCGGGCGGTGGCGGCCGCGGGTGGCCGGGCGGTGGTGCTGCCGCCGGACGACGTGGACGCCGACGTGGTGGCTGTCCTCGACGGGCTGCTGTTGGCCGGTGGTGCGGACGTCGGCCCGGGGCGGTACGGCCACCCGCCCGACCCCCGTACCGAGGACCGGCCGGACCGGGACGCCGGCGAGTTGACACTGCTGGCCGCCGCGCTCGCCGCCGAGGTGCCGGTGCTGGGCGTGTGTCGGGGGATGCAGTTGCTGGCGGTGGCGTACGGCGGCACCCTGCACCAGCACCTGCCCGACGTGGTGGGTCACGAGGCGCACCGCCCGGCACCGGGGGTGTACGGCGCGCACGCGGTGCGGTTCGCGCCGGGGAGCCTGGCCGCGTCGGTGCTGGCCGGGGTCGACCAGGTCAACTCGTACCACCACCAGGCGGTAGCCGATCCGGGCCGGCTCACGGTGGCCGGTTGGGCGGGGGACGGTGTGGTCGAGGCGGTGGAGGACCCGGCACTGCCGTTCGTGCTCGGGGTGCAGTGGCATCCGGAGAACGAGTCGGATCCCGCCCCGATCCCGGCGTTGGTGCGGGCCGCCGGCCGGCGGGTGTGACTGAGATCGCCCCCGCCCGTCGATGGCGCCGGTGGGAGGATCGACGCATGGGCAAGGTCTATCCGGAGATCGACTCTCGACTGCGTGACTTCATCGTGGCCCAACCGCTCTTCTTCGTGGCGACCGCTCCGTCCGGGGTCGAGGGGCACGTCAACGTGTCACCGAAGGGCATGCGGGGCACCTTCGTGATCCTCGGCCCGCACCGGGTGGCCTACCTCGACTATCACGGCAGTGGGGCGGAGACCATCGCCCACCTGCGGGACAACGGCCGGATCACGCTGATGTTCTGTGCCTTCGACGGCCCGCCGAAGATCGTCCGGTTGCATGGTCGGGGCAGCAGCGTCGCGGTCACCGAAGACGCCTTCGCCGATCGGCTCGCCGAGTTTCCCGCACCGCCGGATGTGCACGCCGTCCGGGCGGTCATCACCGTCGAGGTGGAGCGGGTCAGTGACTCCTGCGGATACGCGGTGCCTCTCATGGACTTCCGGGCGGAACGCGATCTGTTGCTCACCTCACACTCCCGCCGCAGCGCCGATGATCTGGTCGTCTACCGGGCCACCAAAAATGCGGCAAGCATCGACGGACTGCCGGTCTTCTGACTCGTCAGAGCGCTTCTGCCGCCGCCGTTCGACACCGTCAACCACCCGCACTGTCCGGTGCCCGACGGCCCAGGCGTACGTAACCAGCGTCCATCGCCCGTAATGCGTTACGTTGCTGGTCCGCTGGGGTACAAGTCGAGGCACAGCGGGTGAAGATCAACGGTCGAGGGGTACGGCCGGGGCGGGGAGGCTGCATGAGCTCGGCCCAGGGGGGCGCGGACATCGGGCATCCGGCCCTGTCCGGTCGCGAGACCCCGCCGATGCTGGCGGCCGCGTTCGCGGCCGGCGGCGAGATGGGCGAGCGGTTGGCCTCCTTCGACTGGTCCTCCGGCCCCCTGGGCGGGCCCGGTCAGTGGCCCCCGGCGCTCTCCAACGCGGTCGGGATGATGCTCGCCTCCAGCGCGGCGATCGTCATGTTCTGGGGCGACGAGCAGTTGGCCTTCTACAACGACGCCTACCGGCCGACCATCGGCGGCAAACACCCGGACGTGATCGGCCGACCGGCCCGCGCGAACTGGGCGGAGACCTGGGCGGTGCTCGGCCCCCTGCTCGACAACGTCCGGAGCACCGGCCGCTCCTACCGGGGCGAGGACCACCCTTTTCTGCTGGACCGGTACGGCTTCGTCGAGCAGACCTACTTCAACGTCTCGTACGACCCGATCCGCGGTGACGACGGCTCGGTCAGTGGCGTCTACTGCATCGTCAGCGAGACCACCGGGCGGGTGCTCGGCGAGCGTCGCCTGCGCGCGCTGGCCGAACTGGGTGCCGAGCTGAGCGACATCGGCAACGCCACGGAGCTGGGCCGGACCGCCGCCGAGGTGCTCGGCCGGCACGAGGCCGACGTGCCGTTCGCCCTGATCTATCTGGCAGACGAGAGCGACCAGCTCACCCTGGCCGGTTGTACCGGCACCACCCCGCCCGCCGCCGATGTCACGGCGCAGGTGTTGGCCCGGCTCAGCGCCGATGACGCGCCTGCCACGATCGAGGTCACCGCGCTGCTCGACGCGCTGCCGGTCGACGCCGCAGACCAGGCTCTCGTGTTGCCGCTCACGGCGACCAACCAGACGGTCGGCGCGCTGGTCGTCGGCGTGGCCCGCCAGTTGCCGCTCGGCGACGACTACCGCGACTTCCTCGACCTGGTCGCCGCCCAGATCTCCCGGGCGGTCGGCACCCAGCGGGCGTACGAGCAGGAACGGGCCCGCGCCGCCGAGCTGGCAGCGCTGGACCGGGCGAAGACCAACTTCTTCGCCAACGTCAGCCACGAGTTCCGCACGCCACTGACCCTGGTGCTCGGCCCGCTGGAGGACATGCTGGCCGATCCGGCGCTGCCCCCCACCGACACCGACCGGCTCACCATGATGCACCGCAACGCGCTGCGCCTGCTCAAGCTGGTCAACACGGTGCTGGACTTCTCCCGGCTGGAGTCCGGTCGGCTCGCCGCCCGCTACCAGCCCACCGACCTCGCCGATTACACCGCCCGGCTGGCCAGCACCTTCCGCTCGGCCACCGACCGGGCCGGGTTGCGACTGGTGGTGGACTGTCCGCCGCTGCCGATGCCGGTCCACGTCGACCGGGACATGTGGGAGAAGGTCGTCCTCAACCTGGTGTCGAACGCTGTCAAGTTCACCTTCGACGGCGAGATCCGGGTGCGGGTCCGGGCCGTGGAGGGCGCGGCCCGGCTGGAGGTGACGGACACCGGCATCGGCATCGGGATCGTGACGGACGAGCTGCCGCACGTCTTCGAACGGTTCCACCGGGTTCCCGGGGCGCGGGCACGTACCCACGAAGGCACCGGCATCGGCCTCGCGCTGGTCCGGGAACTGGTCGAGATGCACGGCGGCGAGGTCGGGTTGACGAGCCAGATCGACGTGGGCAGCACCTTCACGGTGACCGTTCCGTTCGGCTCGGCGCACCTGCCGGCGGACCAGGTGGCGGCGTTCGACCCGCTGCCGGTGGGTGAGCCCCAGCAGGCCCGGCTCTTCGTGGCGGAGACCGCGCTGTGGGCCGGCGTCGCGTCGACACCGGAACTCGACCATTGGCCGTCGGAGGGCGTCTCGGCCGGCCGGATCCTGGTCGTCGACGACAACGCCGACCTGCAGGAGCACGTCAGCCGACTGCTCTCCCCGACCTGGGACGTGGTCACCGCGAACGACGGGCTCGAAGCCCTGCCGCTGGCCCGCGAGGGCGGGTTCGACCTGGTGCTCACCGACGTGATGATGCCCCGGCTGGACGGGTTCGGGCTGGTGAGCGCGCTGCGCGCGGACCCGCGCACCCGGCATGTCCCGATCGTGCTGCTCTCCGCCCGCGCCGGCTCCGCGGAGGAGGTCGCCGGTCTCGCCGTCGGCGCTGACGACTACCTCACCAAGCCGTTCTCCGCGCAGGAACTGGTCGCCCGGGTCCGGGCCAACGTCGAGCTGGGCCAGCTGCGCGGGCAGATCATCCGCCGGCTCCGCGCGCTGGCCGACGCGGCGGTGGCGGTGAACTCCGCCCGATCCACAGCCGACGTGCTCCAGGTCGCCGCCCGGCACGCGTTGAGCCTCGCCGAAGCGGCCCGGGTGGTCGTCTCCGCGGCCGAGGCGCGCTTCGAGGCGGACGGCGGAGGCACCACCGCCGCCGACCCGTCGTTCGTGGCCGAGCTGACCGGCACCGCCGGCAAGCAGCTCGGTGAGCTGCGGGTCTGGCGGGCAGCCGGCGACGAGGCGCAGGCCGACGACGCCGCGTTGACCGAGCTGGCCCGGCTCGTCGGGGTGCGACTGGAGAACGCCCAGCTCTACGAAGCCGAACACCGCATCGCCACCACCCTGCAGCACAGCCTGCTGCCCCGGTCGCTGCCCCAACTGCCCGGCGCGGTGATCGCCAGCCGCTACCTGCCCGGCAGCGCCGACGTCGAGGTCGGTGGCGACTGGTACGACGCGATCGCGCTCAACGGCGACGAGCTGGTGCTGGTCATCGGCGATGTGGTCGGTAAGGGCGTCCGGGCCGCCGCGGCGATGGGGCAGCTGCGCAACGCGCTGCGGGCGTACGTCCTGGAGGGCTTCGACCCGGGTGAGTCGCTGACCCGGCTCAACCGGCTGGTCGGCTCCACCGAGGCCCGCTCCTTCGCGACGGTGGTCTGCCTGCTGTTCAACCCCGGCACCGGGCGGCTGCGTTACGCGAGCGCCGGTCACCCGTCCCCACTGTTGATCACCGGAGGCGACGTGGCGTTCCTGCACGACCGGGCGCTCGGCCCACCTGTCGGCGCGCTCCCCGACGCGACGTACGAGTCGGTGGAGGGCGAGTTGCCGGCCGGCACTCGACTGCTGCTCTACACCGACGGGCTGGTCGAGGACCGTCAGCTCGGCATCGATGCCGCACTGGCCCAGTTGCGCATCGACGCGGCCACCCCGAGCGAGCACGTGGTGGACCTGATCGACGCGGTGGTCGAACGGGTCACCGGGCGGCCGCGCCGCGACGACGTGGCGGTTCTCGCCCTGGAGGCGGCGGAGCTGAACCGCTTCGCGCTGCGGCTACCGGCGGACCCGACCCGGCTCAGCGTGCTCCGCAAGCGGCTGGAGGATTTCCTCGTCGCGCACTCCGTCGGCGAGACCGACAGGTTCGACCTGACGGTTGCCGTCTCCGAGGCCGCCGCCAACGCCATCGAGCACCCGGTCCACCCCGCCGAGGCCATGATCAGTGTGGAGGTGGCCATCGACGGTCGGACGGTGACGGCCACCGTGCGCGACAGCGGGCAGTGGCGGGAGTCGACCGGCTCCGGCTTCCGGGGCCGCGGCCTGGACCTGATCAGAGCGCTGGGTGAACTGTCGGTACGGCGTACCGCCGAGGGCACCGAGGTGACGCTGCGCCGGCAGTTGCAGGACTGACCGCGCGCTCGGCGGCGGCCGGTTGCCTAGGCCGGGTCGAGCCAGCCCTGTTCGCCGAGGCCGGAGATCTCCAGCACCCGACGGACCTGCCGGGACGGGCGGACGCTGAGCCGCCCCGAAAACTCCTGGGCGAGCCGGACCAGGGCATGGATGGCGGCCGAGTCGAAGAAGGTCACCGCACTCAGGTCGAGAGTGATCTTCCCGGCGGCGGGCTCGCGCAGCGCGGTCTGGAGCATCGTGTCCGCGGTCGCCATGTCGACCTCGCCGGCCACCACGACGTGGAGGTGGTCACCGTCGATCTCTGCGCTGGCGGAGAAGACGGGTGGTGCTCCCCCTTGATCCACGCTGACACCATGGCACAGCCACCCTGGCAGGGCAACAACCTCCACCGGGCGGCCGTGGCGCGGGTCACCAGCGGCCCCGGCGATAGGCTTGCGGCATGACCGTCCGCCCGCCGCTGACACCAGGCACGCTCTCCCCGATGCGACCGGTGCCGTCCCAGATCGCCCGACCGGAGTACGTGGGCAAGACGCGTCCGCGGGAGTGGCGTGGCTCGCACGTGCAGACGCCGGAGACCATCGAGAAGATGCGGATCGCCAGCCGGCTCGCCGCCCAGGCGACCCAGCTCGCCGGCGAGCACTGCAAACCCGGCGTGACCACCGACGAGATCGACAAGGTGGTGCACGAGTTCCTCTGCGACCATGGCGCGTACCCGTCGACGCTGGGCTACAAGGGCTTCCCTAAGTCCTGCTGCACCAGCCTCAACGAGGTCATCTGCCATGGCATCCCGGACACCACGGTCCTGCACGACGGCGACATCATCAACGTCGACGTGACCGCGTACATCGGTGGGGTGCACGGTGACACCGACGCCACCTTCTGCGTCGGCGAGGTCAGCGAAGAGGCCCGGCTGCTGGTCGAGCGGACCCACGAGGCGATGATGCGCGGCATCCGCGCCGTCGCCCCGGGACGCCAGATCAACGTGGTGGGACGCGTCATCGAGTCGTACGCCAAGCGGTTCGGTTACGGCGTGGTGCGCGACTTCACCGGCCACGGCATCGGTGAGGCCTTCCACAGCGGCCTGTACGTGCCGCACTACGACAGCCCGCGCCCCACCGACATCATGGAACCCGGCATGACGTTCACCATCGAGCCGATGATCACCCTCGGCACCTACCAGTACGACATGTGGGACGACGGGTGGACAGTGGTCACCAAGGACCGGAAGTGGACGGCGCAGTTCGAGCACACCATCGTGGTGACCGACGACGGCCACGAGATCCTGACCCTGCCGTGACCGACACCCCAGCGGCGCTGCGCGAGGCGCACCACGCGGACGTCTCCGGCGGCTGGCTGCGCCCGGCCGTGTTCGGCGCGATGGACGGCCTCGTCACCAACATCGCCCTGATCGCCGGCGTCGGCGGCGGTGGGGTGTCGCCTCGCAGCATCGTGCTCACCGGCAGCGCCGGCCTCGTCGCCGGTGCGATCTCGATGGGCCTCGGCGAGTACACCAGCGTGCGCTCCGCCAACGAGCAGGTCGCCGCCGAGGTGGCCAAGGAACGACGGGAACTGGAACGGCACCCCGAGGCGGAGGCCCGGGAACTGGCCGACGCGTGGGTGGCCCGGGGCCTGCCCCGGGACCTCGCCACCCAGGTGGCCGAGGCGGTGCGGCGCGACCCGGAGGAGGCGCTGCGGGTGCACGTCCGCGAGGAGCTGGGCGTCGACCCCGACGACCAGCCCAGCCCGTGGGCCGCGGCGATCTCGTCGTTCCTGTTCTTCTCGATCGGCGCGCTGGTCCCGCTGCTGCCGTACCTGCTCGGCGCCACCGAACTGTGGCTGGCGCTCGCCGTCGGCGGGCTCGGGCTGTTCGCCGCCGGTGCCGTGGTGGCCCGCTTCACCCACCGTCCCTGGTGGACCAGCGGGCTGCGCCAGCTGCTGCTGGGCGCCGCGGCGGCCGGCGCCACCTACCTGATCGGCTCGCTGATCGGCGTACCGGGCGGGCTGTGACGCGCCTCAGGTGCTGAGCAGCTCGTCTATCGTGCCGTCGACCGCACGACCACGAGCGGCCAGCTCCTCGGCCTGCCGGGCCAGCACCACACCCACCTCGGTCATGTCCGCCCCGGCCAACCCGGTGCGCCGCACCGCGTCCCCCGGGTCCCGGAAGTAGGTGCGACTCAGCAGACCGGTCACCGTCGCCGCCGCCAGCCGGGCCTCGGCGAGCATCAGCAGAGCCTGATCGGTCTCGTACCACTCGGCCAGCCGGGCCGCGCGGGAGTGCGCCGCGCTGCCCCTGTACCACGCCTGGCGGGCCGCGGTGCTGAACTCCGCCGGTCGGGCCCGGGCCAGCCGGCCGAGGTGCTCGTCGCGCAGCGTGCGCAACCAGCCCGTCGGATCGTGCAACGCCTGCGTGGTGACGTACCGGTCGGCGGTCAGCGGCCAGAGCGGTGAGAGCACCCGCGCCTGGGCCAGGTAGTCCTCGGCGGCGGCCACGGTCAGGTCGACGAGCACCCCGTCGACCCGCCGGGTGGCCGGCGACGGGCCGGTCCCGGGCCGATAGGTGACCACCAGCAATCCGGCCTCGCGGTCCCCGCCGCCGTCGTCGTCCCCGTGCGCCAGCGGCCCGTGTACCGCGATCGCGAGCGCGTCGGCCGGGAACCGCCGCCGGATCGCCTCGGCGACCCGCTCCGCGACCGTCCACCGTCGATCGTCGAGGCCCCGGTCGACACCGGCCCGCTCACTCACCGGACCAGCTCTGTTCGCGGCTGCGGGGCTCGCAACCCCGGCTCACTCCTCGCGCTCACGGGCTCAGCTCTGTTCGCGGCTGCGGAGCTCGCAACCCCGGCTCACTCCTCGCGCTCACGGAACCACCTCGCCTCAACTACCGAGCGTCAGCCTAGCCAGCCGGCGGCGGCGCTTCGGGCGCGCCGCGCCCGATCGGGGCCAGCCGGAAGATGTGGATCTCCCGGCCACCGGCCCGCTGCACGTACGTGTGGTACGCGGGCCACGCGCTGACCAACAGCTGCCACAACCGGTCCCGTTCGGCGCCGGAGGCCCGCTGGGCCCGCACCGCGACCCGCCGGCCCTTCACGTCCACCTCGGCGGCAGGATCGGCGAGCAGGTTCATCGCCCAGCCGGGGTGGTGGGTCTGCCCCCAGTTGGAGCCGATCACCACGTACGCGTCGCCGTCGGGCACGTAGAGCAGCGGATTGCTGCGGGGCTTGCCGGAGCGGCGACCCGTTGTGGTGATGAGCAGGGAGGGAAGCAGGCCGAGCGCGACCACCCTACCCCGGGTGAGTCGACCAACCATCCGGTCGGCCGGAACCAGCAGGCGCGCGGTGGCGCCGAACCAGCGATGATGACCGACTCGACGGACGACATTCCTGAGCACTGACACGCCGGTCAGTCTGCCGGCTGCCCGGCCCCGGCGGCACCCCCACGCGGTCCACTTTCGGCTGCCCGGCGGACCGGTCAGTCCAGCCGCCGTTCGATGGGCAGTCGGGCCCGGGTGAACAGGCCCGCCCCGAGCATCGCCACCACCGGCACCAGCACCAGGACCCCGAGCGCGGGCCACGGCACCAGAAAGGGGTACGGATCGGATATCGGCCAGTCACTGGCGTACTGCCGGTTCACCGAGACCAGCACGATCGCGGCGGTGCCGAGCCCGGCCACGATGCCGAGCACCGAACCGATACCGGCGATGACCCCGGCCTGGCAGATCGCCAGCAGCCGGCGTACCGCTGGGGCCGCGCCGACGGCCGCGAGGGTGGTCAGTTCGGCGCGTCCCTCGGCGGCGGCGAGCGCGGTGGCGATCCCCGCCGCCCCCACGGTGATCAGCCCGGCCGCCGCCGCGAGCAGCAGGAGCACCGGTGAGACGTCGCGTGGGGCGCCGCCGTACTCGACGTTCAGCGAGAACGTCCCGAAGGAACGCAGCGCGGCGGAGAACCGCGCCTGTTGCTCCTCGTCCGGCGGGGTCGGGGTGCCGACCACCCAGCCAGCCGGGAACCAGCTCATGTCGAGTTGTCGGGCCGCGTGGGTGGACAACAGCAGGCGGGAGGAGCCCGACGCCTGGGGCAGCGCGTACCCCGGCAGGTCGCGGACGACGGTGGCCGGAGTGTCCGTTTTCCCGTCCGTGCTGAAGACGCGGACGGTCACCAGGCCGTCGTGCAGGTAGCGCGGGTCGGTCACCACCACGCCACCGGCATGCAGCACCGCCGTGGCGGCGGCGGTCGTCGCCGGGTCCGCGCCGGTGAGAAGTGGCAGCGCGAAGCCGTCGTCCACCCCGGGCAGGACGTAGCCGCCGTAGGAGTCGGCCTCGCGGATCTGGCAGCGTGGGTCGGCCCGCGCCTGCTGGCGGTGTGCGGCGGGAAGACTGTCGCCGGGCTGAAACGGACAGGCTCGGCTCGGCGGGAGGACGGGTGCCACGTCGCAGTAACGGGCACCCGTCGGGTCGCAGTTGGGCTCGTACACCGTGGCGACCGCGTCGACCCCCAACTGGTCCCGGGCCGCGTCGGCGACCTGCGCCAGGGTGGGCTGGCCGTCCGGCCGGTTGGCGTGCACCAGCATGTGACCGGTCGGCAGCGCCGGCCGGTAGGCGCGCGCGTCGCGGGTGCCGTCGCTGGCCAGGTAGCCGCCGAGGGCGACACTGCTGGCGACGGCGGCCATCACGGCGCAGATGGCGGGTGCCGCGGCGGCCCGGTTGCGGCTGGCATCGCGCAGTGCGATCCGTGGCGCCAGCGGCAGCACCCGGCCGAGGCGGGCGAGCGCCCCGAGCAGCGTGGGCGTGCAGCAGACCAGGCCCAACTCGCCGAGGATCAGCCCGGTGAGAACCACCGCCGGGGAAGTCTGGGTGGCTCCGAACGCCGCCAGCCCCGCCCCGCCGACCACCAGTGCCAGTCCGAGAACCAACCACCGGCCCGGGGATTTCGCCGGGGTGCGTCGTCCGGCGAGCCCGGCGCTGACGTCCTGCCGGGCGGCGGTCCAGGCCGGTGCCAGCGCGGCGAGCACCCCGGCCAGCACCGCGACGCCACCGAGCAGGGCCAGCGCGCTCGGCCAGCAGCGGTAGCCGCCGAAACGGGCGCTGAAGACGTACTGCTCCATCAGCGGGCGACCGGCGAACGCCGCGCTGACGCCGACCAGCAGGCCGGCGGCGGCCCCCAGCACGCCCAACACCACACCGTCGGCCAGCACGACCCGGCGAAGCTGGGCGGCGTCCCCGCCCGCCACCGCGACCAGCGCCAGATCCCGCCGTCGACGACGGACGCCGACGGCGAAGGCCGGCCCGACCAGCAGGACGACCTCCAGAAGCCCGAGGCCCGCGATGAGGACGCCGGTGCTCAGGTCGTTGGCGCCGCTCTGCCTGATCGCACCGAACCACGTCCGGTCCGCTGTGGTCCCCGAGCCGACCGGGCTTCGGGCGGTGACCACCACCCCCCGCTCGTTGAGCCGGGACACCAGCGCGGCGTCCACTGCTCCGGGCAGGTCCGCCAGCCAGACGCTGTCCGGCTCCGGGCCGGTCGCCTGCACGGCCCCCGGGTGCAGCGCCACGACCGGCCCGAGGTCGTCGGGAAATTCGACCACCCCCACGACTGTGTACGCCCTGCTTCCGTCGGCGGTGGCCACGGCGTGGCCGAGGCGCAGGCCCAGGCGGCGCAGCGCCACCGGACTGACGGCTACCTCACCGGCCTGCTGTGGTGCCCGGCCGGCCCGGAACCGCACCAGCCCTCGGGCCAACGGGTCGGTGAGGTCCAGCGCCCGCCCGGCCACGGCCTCGTCGCGGCGCGGGCCGCGCAGTGTCAGCGGGACGCGGGGACGAAGCTCGGTGACCCGGCTGCCCGGCCCCAGCAGGGTGGTCATCTGGGCGGCGGTGACCCGCGCGGGGGGCTCGCCGTCCTGGGTGGACCATGCCTCACCCCAGTCGTCCTGCCGCACCGGGCTGCTGGCGATCCACTGCAACTCCGCGTCGGCCACGCCGAGCCGGCGGTCGACGCGTTCCTGTGGGGTCAGCTCGGCCATGTCGTAGCTCGCCGCCAGGAAGGCGAGCGCCGCCACCGGCAGGGCGATCATCGCGAGCACCAGGGCCGTCCGCCGCCGGGACCGGCGTGACTCCCGCCGGGCGATTCGCAGCGCGGCCCGCCAGGAGCCGGTCAGCTCGGCGAACCGCCTCCGGCCGACCGGGGCGGGCGGCGCGACCGGCCGCGGCGTCGCGGTGCCGGCCCGACCGAGGGCCCGCATCGGACGGCGAACGGTCACCGGTCGCTGCCGGACAGCAGTTGCTCGACACTGCCCAGCGGTGCCGTCGTGTCGACCAGCACGCCGTCGCGGAGGAACACCACCCGGTCCGCCCAGCCAGCGTGCCGCGCCTCGTGGGTGACCAGCACCCCGGCGGCGCCCGCGTCGATCCGACGGCGCAGCAGGTGCAGCACCGCCTCACCGGTCTGGGAGTCCAACGCCCCGGTGGGCTCGTCGGCGAGGACCAGCCGACGGTCGCCCACCAGCGCGCGGGCGATGGCCACCCGCTGCTGCTGCCCGCCGGAGAGCTGGTCCGGGAAACGGTCCCCCAACGCGGGCAGCCCCACCTCGGTGAGCGCGGCCAGGGCCAGTGCGCGGGCCCGACGTCCGCTGGTCCCGTCGAGTTCCAACGGGAGCGCCACGTTCTCCAGCGCGCTCAGACTGCCCAGCAGGTTGAGCTGCTGGAAGATGTAGCCGATCCGACGGCGGCGCAGCTGGGCCAGCCCGCGGCGGTCCAGGGCCCCCAGCGGTTGCCCCTCGACCCGGACCTCGCCGCCGGTCGGACGGTCCAACCCACCGGCGAGAGCCAGCAGTGTCGATTTGCCGGAGCCGGACGGTCCCATCACGGCGACCAGCTCGCCGGGCCGGACGACCAGGCTGACGCCGCGCAGCGCGTGCACCGCCGCCGGCCCGGCACCGTGGGTGCGGTGGACGGCGCGTAGCTCCAGCACCGCGTCGTCCGATCCGCTCACCGTCTTGCCTCCTCGCCGGCCCATCGAGCCGCGTCCCGCGCGTCGACGTCATCGGGTCGGGTAGCGGGAGGCGCCGGGCCGCTGGGTTGGTGCCGGACCAGACTGGTCTCGCAGTGGTCCAGCCAGCGCACCTCGGCCTCGGCCTGGAACACCATCGAGTCCAGCACGAGGCGCCAGGGAAGGTCCTCCGGCCGGTTGCTGCCGTATTTCAACCGGGTCAACTCCTGAAGGGCCCGCATCGTCGCGCTGCGTTGGGCCTGCACCACCGACCGGACGTCGACCCCCGGGGTGGTCAGCGCCAGCGCCAGTTTGATCGCCAGTTCGTCACGGGGGCGGTCGTTACGACTGATCGGGGTGGCGAACCACAGCGCCAGGTCCGCCCGGCCAGCGTCGGTGATCTCGTACGGGCGCTGCCCGCCCTCGCTCTCCGGCAGCGGGCGCACCAGACCGTCCCGTTCCAGCCGGGACAACGTGGTGTAGACCTGCCCGATGTTCAGCGGCCAGGTCGAGCCGGTCGACTCCTCGAACGCGGCGCGCAGCTGGTACCCGTACATCTGGCCGCGTTCGAGCAGGGCGAGCAACCCGTGACGGATGGACATGGCAACGGAGTATGCATACCTGGTATGCGTACCGCAACCGGAGTGGACGGGTTCAGGTCGGTCGGCCGGGAAACGGGACAGTCAGCGGGGTCAGCCCGGCCGTCTTCCGCCACCGGGTGGCCCGCACGGCGTACTCGACCAGGGCGGCCAACGCCTGGTCCCGGTCGGCGCCGGTGGTGGATGCCAGGGCAGCCCGCCAGTGCGCGGCCGTGCGCTCCTCCACCTCGGCGGCGAGCCGCAGGGCGCTGGCCCGGTCGGTGACCGGGAACGGCAGGGCGTACCCGGCGCGGTCCGGTGGGACGACGCCGCCGGCCGTGGTGAGCTGCACGACCAGCGCGTCGCGCCGCCGTCGATGCGCGGCCTCCGCCTGGCGTGCCGCGTCCCGCGCAGCTCCGCTGAGCCGGACACCGATCCGTCCGTAGGCGTAGATGGCCGCGTACTCGGCGGACAGGGCGGAGGCGAGTGCCTCCCCGGCGGACGGCTGCCTCACTTGAGTGCCTCCTGGTGGGTTGCCCGGGCGGCGACTATCGACCCGAGCAGCGCCGCCCGCTCCGCGGGCGCAGCGGCGCAGGCGGCGGCGGCGGACTGCTGGGCGGTCTTCTCCAGTGCCCGCAGGGCGGCGCGCGCGCCGTTCGGATCGGCGGCCGGGGCGGTGCTCGGCGTGGCGGGGGCCGCCGACGGCACTGTCACGCCGATCACCCGGGCCAGCTCGGTGGCGTGCGCGGTGTGCGTCTCGGCGATCGGGTTGAGCCGGTCGGCGAGCTCGGGGTGGGCGGTCGCGGTCGCCCGGTACGCGGCGGCCAGCGCGAGTGACTCGTCCACCATCGGCCGCAGCGGGTCGGGCGGTGGGGCCGGTTGGTCGTCGCGGTCGAAAAGATCACAGCCGGTCAGCGGCGTCACGGCACCGCCGAGCACCAGCAGCGCCCCCGCGCTCAGGAGCTTTCGCCGGGAATGTCCGGATGCTTGGTCGCGCTGTGTCGTTCTGCCGATCCCCACCGGACAAGTCAACACCATCCGTGCCGCTCCGGGGGTCACCGGCGTCGGTGCGCCGCCCGGTCCGCCGCCCGGCAGGCGCGTTACGCTCTGCGCAACCACCGGCGTGTCCACTCCGGTGGCGTGCCGGCATGGCGGGAACACCGGTCCCCGTCGACCAGGGAGAGGGTGCGGAGATGACGCAGCGTGGCCGTGCCACCAGGCCGACGGGTCAGCCCCGCGGTGCTGCGGGCCCCCGCGGCGGTGACCTCGCCGCGCGGCGGGACCGACTGCGGGCCGTGATCGAGCCAGTGGTCAACGACGCCGGCTACGACCTGGAGGACCTGTCGGTCTCCCGGGCCGGCCGCCGGCACGTGGTGCGCGTGATGGTGGACACCGACGGCGGGATCGACCTGGACGCCGTCGCGGACGTCTCCCGCAAGGTCTCGGCCGCGCTGGACGCCGCCGAGGAAACCGGCGGCGACATCGTCGCCGGCGAGTACCAACTGGAAGTCAGCTCGCCCGGCGTCGACCGGCCGCTCACCCTGCCCCGTCACTGGCGGCGCAACGTGGGCCGACTGGTGAAGGTCACCGCCCGGGGCGCGGCCACGCTGCCCGGCCAACGCGGCGAACAGCCCGCTGGTGACCGTCAACTGACCGGCCGGGTGGTCGCGGCCGACGACGAGGGCGTGCACCTGGAGACCGACGACGGCCGCGCCGCCTGGGCGTACGCCCAGCTGGGCCCCGGTCGTGTGCAGGTCGAGTTCACCCGGCTCGCCGAGCTCGGTGAGCCGGAGGACGAGTTCGACGACGCGGACGATTCCGACGAGTTCGACGATTCAGACGACATCGACGACGAAGATGATGTGGAGGACGAGGAGAGGTGAACATCGACCTCGCGGCGCTGCGCGCACTCGAGCGCGAGCGGGAGATCCCGTTCGACACGATTCTCGCGGCGATCGAGACCGCGTTGCTGACCGCCTACCGGCACACCGACGGGGCCGAACCGTACGCCCGGGTGGAGATCGACCGCAGGTCGGGCGCCGCCCTGGTGTACGCCCAGGAGATGGATGCCGACGGCAGCCTGGTGCGGGAGTGGGACGACACCCCGCACGACTTCGGCCGGATCGCCGCCATGACCGCCAAGCAGGTGATCCTCCAGCGGTTGCGGGAGGCCACCGACGAGGTGCACTTCGGTGAGTACGTCGGCCGTGAGGGCGACCTGGTCACCGGCGTGGTGCAGGCGCACGAGACGCGTACCGAGAAGGGCATCGTCAGCGTCGACCTGGGCAAGCTGGAGGGCGTGCTGCCGCAGTCCGAGCAGGTGCCCGGCGAGCGGTACGCGCACGGCGAGCGGGTCCGCTGCGTCGTGGTGCACGTGGCAAAGGGCATGCGCGGGCCGCAGATCACCCTGTCCCGGTCGCACCCGGCTCTGGTCAAGAAGCTCTTCGCGCTGGAGGTGCCGGAGATCGCCGACGGCACCGTCGAGATCGGTGCGATCGCCCGTGAGGCGGGCCATCGCACGAAGATCGCCGTTCGCTCCACCACCCCCGGGGTGAACGCCAAGGGCGCCTGCATCGGCCCGATGGGTCAGCGGGTGCGTGCCGTGATGAGCGAGCTGCACGGTGAGAAGATCGACATCATCGACTGGTCGGACGACCCGGGCACCTTCGTCGGCAACGCGTTGTCGCCGGCCAAGGCGTTGCGGGTCGAGGTGGTCGACCTGGCCAACCGGGCCGCCCGGGTGACAGTTCCCGACTTCCAGCTCTCGCTCGCCATCGGTCGGGAGGGGCAGAATGCCCGACTCGCGGCCCGATTGACCGGTTGGCGGATCGACATTCGTTCCGACGCGGAGCAGACCGCACCGGCAGCGCGTGGGGTAACTGATCACGTGCGGGAGCCGGGCGGCGCGATCTCGGGCAGCTAGGGGTAGACTTCCTCCAGTGGTACGACGCGTGCAACCGGAGCGCACCTGTGTGGGTTGCCGGAAACGCGCGCCGGCCAGCGAATTGCTGCGGGTCGTCGCGGTCAGGGACGAGGCTGGTCACAGCCTCCGGCCTGATCCGCGCCGCAGGCTGCCGGGTCGGGGAGCGAACATGCACCCGGATCCGGCCTGCTTCGCGCTGGCGGTGCGGCGCCGCGCCTTCGGGCGTGCGCTGCGCAGCACCGAGGTCCTCGACCACAGTGCGCTGGCGGAGCACGTCGATGCGCCAACCACTACGTCCGGTCAGCCCGACCGGGCGAGGGTCGCTAGCAGGGTAGGACGACCGACATGAGCACACGATGAAGTCCCTGAAATGACCAGGCTTCAAGTGCACGAGTGAGGTCGCTGCGGGTGCTGCCCGCACGACCTCGGAGTGAGGAGTGCAGTGGCAGGCAAGGCCCGCGTTCACGAGCTTGCAAAAGAGCTCGGGGTCGAGAGTAAGACCGTTCTCGCCAAGTTGAAGGAAATGGGCGAGTTCGTGAAGTCCGCGTCCAGCACCGTCGAGGCGCCCGTCGCCCGGCGGCTGCGTAACGCATTCGTCGCGTCCGCCGGAGCCCCGGCTCCGGCCGCCCCGTCGGCGCCCGCGTCGACGCCGGCTTCAAACCCGACCCCGACGCCAACCCCGGCCCCGGGCGCGCCCCGGGTCTCGGCCAAGCCGATGCCGCCTCGGCGGCCGGCCGCGCCGGCACCCGGTCCCAAGCCCAAGGGTCCGGTTCCCGGTGCCCCGCAGTCGGCGACCCCGGTCGCCAAGCCGGCGAGTGCCCACGACATCGAGGTGGCGGCCGCGGAGGCGCGTGCCGCCGCGCTGAAGGCTGAGCAGGAGGCCGCGGTCAAGGCCGCGCAGGCCGCCCGCCAGCAGCAGCGGGACAACCCCGTTCGCCGGGAGCCTCCGGCCGACGGCGGTAACCGTCCCGGCCCTCGGCCCGGTCCCGCGGCGATGCCGCCCCGTCCCGGTTCCCCGGCAGCTCGTCCGAGCACGCCGGCTCCGGGTCCGGGTGCCCGCCCCGGCGGTCGTCCGCCGGCGCGTGGCGCCGGTAACAACCCGTTCGGCATCCAGGGTGGCCAGCAGCAGCGGCCCCCGGCCGCCGGTGCGGGTGGCCCTCGGCCCAACACCCCGGCGGGCATGCCGCCGCGGCCGAGCCCGAACTCCATGCCGCCGCGGCCCAGCCCGGCGTCCATGCCGAGCCAGCGCCCGGCTGCTGGTCGTCCCGGCCCCGGTGGCGCTGGTCGCCCCGGTGGCGGTGGCGCCGGTCGTCCCGGTGGCGGTGGCGGTGGTTTCCGTGGCGGTCCCGGCGGTGGCGCCGGTGGCGGTGGCGGTTACCGTGGCGGCCCTGGTGGCGGCGCGGGTGCCGGCGGTGGCGGTGGCTACCGTGGCGGTCCCGGCGGCGGTGGCGGTGCTCCCGGTGGCGGTTTCCGTCCGGGTGGTCCGGCCGGTGGCGGCGGTCGTCCGGGTGCGGGCGGTCGTGGCCGTGGCGGCGGCGCCGCGGGTGCCTTCGGGCGTCCGGGTGGTCGGCCGACGCGCGGTCGCAAGTCCAAGAAGCAGCGCAGACAGGAGTTCGACAACCTGTCGGCTCCGACCATGAGCTCGGGTGCTCCCCGGGGTCAGGGTCAGGTCGTCCGGCTCTCCCGTGGCGCCTCGCTGTCGGACTTCGCCGACAAGATCAACGCCAACCCGGGTTCGCTGGTCCAGGAGATGTTCAACCTGGGCGAGATGGTGACCGCGACCCAGTCCTGTTCTGACGACACCCTGCACCTGCTGGGTGAGCACCTGGGCTTCGACATCCAGATCGTCAGTCCGGAGGACGAGGACCGCGAGCTGCTCGCGCAGTTCAACATCGACCTCGACGCGGAGGTGGCCGAGGAGCGTCTGGTCAGCCGTGCGCCGGTGGTGACCGTCATGGGTCACGTCGACCACGGTAAGACCAAGCTGCTCGACGCCATCCGTAAGGCGAACGTCGTGGCCGGTGAGGCGGGTGGCATCACCCAGCACATCGGTGCGTACCAGGTCCACGTCCCGCACGAGGGCGAGGACCGGGCGGTCACGTTCATCGACACCCCGGGTCACGAGGTGCCGATCTTCGCGACCGGGCTGTACGGGCTA
>NZ_JBEYSL010000014.1:0-32767 GCF_040642735.1 Micromonospora sp. NPDC047753
GGTCGAGGACGGCCTGCGCCGGGCCGGGCAGACCAGGATCGCCGACGACATCAGTCGGCGGTTCCTCGCGCTGTGTGAGAAGTCCGGCTTCGCGGAGAACTTCGACGCCGAGACCGGCACCGGGCTGCGGGACCGCGCCTACACCTGGACCGCCAGCAGCTATCTCATCCTCGCCGCCGCCCAGGAGGAGCGGCGTGTCAGGGGCGGGTAGCCGGGTCGGATCAGCGGCCCCGGACCGGGCCGGTGCTGGACCTCAACGAGATGGGCGGGCTGTAGAGGCGGTGTCGTGGCACGGCGCCGGGAGCCGCGATGATCTCCAGAAGTAGCGACACCGCCTCGGCGCCCATCTCGACCATCGGCACGTCGGCGGCGGTCAGCGGCGGGCGGAAATCCTCCGCCCAGTGCTGCGCGGCGACTCCGGTGACGGAGAAGTCGCGTGGCACGGACAGCCCGGCGCCTGTCAACGCCCGCTGCATTCCGGGCAGTGCGGCCTCGTTGATGGTGGCCACCGCCGTGACCTCCGGGTGCGTCGCGAGCAGTTGCTCCATACACGCCTCGCCGGAGGCGGTGTCGTCGCCGCTGCAGACCTCCACGCCGGTCAACCCCCGCTCGGCCGCCGCCGTGCGGAAGCCGGTCAGCGCGCGATGACTGGGGCCGTACCCGGCGGCCACCAACTCGGCCGACCGGTTCACGAGTGCCACGTGCCGGTGCCCCAGGTCGGCCAGGTGCTGCACGCACCGGGCGATCAGCCCGGCGTAGTCGATGTCGATCCAGCTCATCCCGTGCGGCTCGGCGGTCCGCCCGATGGTGACGAACGGCAGCCCGGCCTTGGTCAGCCGGGTCACCCGGTCATCCGCCAACCGGATCTCCATGAGGACCACGCCGTCCACCCGGCGCCCGGTGACGATGCGTTCGAACGACCGGTCATGGTCGCCACCGGAGGGGGACAGCAGCACGTCGAGGTCGTGGCGGGCGGCGGCTTCGACGACGCTGGCGACGAAGCCGAGCTGCATGTCGGTCAACCGCTGACTCGCCGGCGGGATGACCAGCCCGAGGGTGCGGGTGCGCCCCTCCTTGAGAGCACGGGCGCTGGCGTTCGGCCGGTAGTCCAACTCGTCGATGACCGACTGGATCCGTTGCCGGGTCGCCGCGGACACGCTGCGTTTTCCGCTGAGCACGTAGGAAACGGTGCTGCGGGACACCCCCGCCCGGCGAGCGATCTCCCCGATGTTCATCAATCGCCCTCGAATCGACTTTTGCCCCGACACGGGGACGCACCTTGCTCCGCTGACCAGCATATCCGTCCTCAGGCTCATCGATCGATGACCAACGTGTGCCAACTAGCGTCAATAGATGGACGACCATTAATGTCACAGGTATGACGTGTGACGTCAATTCCATCGCCACACCTCACCCCCACCACGCACCCGAAAGGATCCGATGAACGTGCAGAGAAAGCTGGGTCGCCTGATGGCCGCCGCCGGGACCCTGTTGGTCCTCGTCGTCGGCGCCGGCGCCTACGTGGTCTCGGACGCCCCTGGCGTCGCCCACGCCGCCGGCACCGGTCCGTGTGACATCTACGCCTCCGGCGGCACGCCGTGCGTGGCCGCGCACAGCACCACCCGCGCGCTGTACGGCGCGTACAACGGCCCGCTCTACCAGGTCCGACGATCGTCGGACAACACCACCCGCGACGTCGGCGTGCTCAGCGAGGGCGGCTACGCCAACGCCGCCACCCAGGACACGTTCTGCGCCAACACCAACTGCGTCATCACGATCATCTACGACCAGTCCGGCCGCAACAACCGCCTCACCCAGGCTCCCCCCGGCGGCTTCGCCGGCCCCGCCCCCGGCGGTTGGGACAACCTCGCCGACGCGAAGGCGGCCCCGGTCACCGTCGGCGGGCAGAAGGCGTACGGCGTCTACATCGCCCCCGGCACCGGCTACCGCAACAACAACACCAACGGTGTCGCGACCGGCGACCAGCCCGAGGGCATCTACGCGGTCGTCGACGGCACGCACTACAACCAGTGGTGCTGCTTCGACTACGGCAACGCGCAGACCAACAGCCTCGCCGACGAACGCGCCATCATGGAGACCGTCTACTTCGGCGCCAACAAGCAGTGGGGCTACGGGGCCGGGGCCGGTCCCTGGATCATGGCCGACCTGGAGTGGGGGCTGTTCTCCGGCGTCAACGCCGGCTACAACAACATCGCGTCGATCAACCACCGCTTCGTCACCGCCATGGTCAAGGGCGAGCCGAACCACTGGGCGATCCGGGGCGGGAACGCCCAGTCGGGCAGCCTGACGACCTACTTCGACGGGCCACGCCCCAACGGCTACCACCCGATGAAGAAGGAGGGCGCCATCCTGCTCGGCATCGGCGGTGACAACAGCATCACCGGTCGCGGCACCTTCTTCGAGGGCGTACTGACCTCCGGATACCCGACGGCGGCCACCGAGAACGCCGTCCAGGCCAACATCAACGCCGCCGCCTACGCGCCGACCGGCGGCGGCAACCCGCAACAGAACGTCCAGGTGGTGGGCGGCCAGTCCAGCCGCTGCGTCGACGTGCCGAACGCCAGCACCACGAACGGCACCCAGGTCCAGCTCTGGGACTGCATCGGCAACAGCACCGCGCAGCGCTGGACCTACACCGCTGGCAAACAACTCCAGGTGTACGGCAACAAGTGCCTGGACGCTTCCGGCCGCGGCACCACCAACGGCACCCAGGTGATCATCTGGGACTGCAACGGTCAGAACAACCAGCAGTGGAACGTCAACAGCAACGGCACCATCACCAGTGTGCAGTCCGGGCTGTGCCTCGACGCCAACGCCGCCGGCACCGCCAACGGCACCAAGATCATCCTCTGGGCCTGCAACGGCGGCACCAACCAGCAGTGGTCCACCCGTAGCTGACCCACCGCACGATTGATCGGTAGTGCCGCTCCCGCACAGCCGCCGGGGGCGGCACTACCGACGACCTAGTCGCGCCGGATCACCCTCGCCACCTCGCTCAGATCCTCGTTGAGCTGGTGATCGCGCCCGGGCAGCAGGTGCAGACGCGCCTGCGGAATGACACCGGCGTACAGGTCGGCGTGTGACGGTGGCGCGGTGTCGTCCTGGAGCCCGTGGAACACGTGCACCGGCACCCCGTACGGCAACCTCGCGCCGAGGTCGTTCGGCAGCTCGAACTCGTCACCGGCCCAGCCGCCAGGACCGACGAACGGGGCGGCGATGAGCACGATCGCGGTCAGCGCCCGCTCCGGTGGCCGTTCGGCGAGCGTGTGGACGAGGATCGTCGCGCCCACCGAGTGGCCCACCAGGACCGCGCCCTCGTCCAGGGCCGCGATCTCCCGCCGGACGGCCACGCCCCAGGTGGCGTAACTCGGGTCGTCCTCGTCGGGCATCCGCGGGTAGCGGACCTCGTACGCGTCTCCGAGTTCCCGGCGCAGGCTGTCGACCAGCTTGTCGTCCCACTCGTCGTGCACGCCGGCACCGGCCCCCTGAATCATCAGGATCTGCGGGACTCGTTCAATCGCCACGCATCCGTGTGCCCGACGTGCGGGTGCCACAAACGGGCGAACGCCCACGACGTGGGCCCGGTAGGTTTCGGGGCTGGCGAGAGCGGGGTCGGATGATCAGGGGTTGGCACGGCTGGTTCGGTACGTTCAACGGCGTCGTCCTGATCACGGTCATCGTCCTGCCGTTGGCAGTGCTGGTGGTGTGGTCCCTGGCCCGCCGCCGACGTGCCGCCGGCGCCACGTCGGCATGGCGCACATCGCTGGCCGATGTGGGCATCGTCTACGGCACGGTCCCCTGGGTATGGATGATCATGCTGCCGGGTGATCAGGCCGGCGCGGTCCCCGGCCGGGTGACAGTGGTGCCGCTGCGCGACCTGCTCACGATCTTCTCCGATGGAGGGCCGCTGACGGCGACGGTCCAGGTCGTCGGCAACCTGCTGGTCTTCGGAGCCCTGGGGTTCCTCGCGCCGCTGCGGTTCCCGGCGCTGGCGTCGGTGCCGCGCATCCTGGCTCTCGCGGCCGGCTGCTCGGTCCTGGTCGAGACCGCCCAGTACGTTCTTCGGCTCGACCGGGTGTCGTCGGTGGATGACGTCCTGCTCAACGCCGCCGGCGCCGGGCTGGCCGCGCTGGCGTCCCGCCGCTGGTGGCGCGACACCTGCACCAGCCCCGCGGATTCGCCCGCTGTGAACCACCAACAGTGCTGACAGTCGATCAGGTGGACGGCTCTGCCAGCCGCTCCAGCCGCGCCAGACCATCCCAGCCGCGCTCGCGCATCAGACTCAGCAGTCGCTTCACCCGCGGGTCCGCCTCGACGGCCAGCGCGTCCAGAAGGTCGAACGGTAGATCGTCCTTCGCCACCTCACCGAGGTCGATCTCACCGGAGCGGTATGCCTGCTCGGCGAGGCTCGCCAGGATGTCGGCGGCCTCCACCAGACACGCGTCGTCGCTGGTGTCGCTCTCGAAGATCTCCGACAGGATCCGATAGAGCCGAATGAGTTGCGGGTCGTCGAGCTGCGCGATCTTGCCGGGCATCCACTCGCGGACCCGATCGGGCCAGCGGGCCGACATCAGGATCCAGCTGTCCCGCTCACCCGCCACCACCCGCTCCGAGACGCCAATGTCCCGGAGCCGGTCGAGGTAGGCGGTCACCTCCGGCGCGAGCGCCAGACGATCCCCGGCAGCGAGTTGCGCGATCTGCTTCCGGCTGGTCTCCAGTCGTGCGATCTCGTCGCCCAGTTGCCTGTCGATCTCCTCGACCGCGGCCGCGAAGGTCGACGCGTCGGCCTCCAGCATCTGACCGATCTGGGACAGCGGCACGCCGGCGTTGGCGAGAATTCGGATCCTGATGAGGGACACCACCGCCCCTGCGCTGTACCGCCGGTAGCCCGAGGCGTCCCGCTCGGGCTCCGGCAGCAGGCCGATCTGGTGGTAGTGCCGTACCGCCCGCACCGTGACGCCGGCGTACGCCGCGAGTTGACTGATCGTCAGCATGTCCTGATCCTGCCCCTCGAGTCGCTCGGCCCCCCTCAGATCGCGCTCAGGAGATCTTGCGACGGTAGGTCAGGTTGGCGAAGAGGTAGGCCACCACGAGGATGCCGACGCACCAGGCGAGGGCGGTCCAGATGCCCGATCCGACCGGCTTCTGCGCGAAGAGGTCGCGGATCGCGTTGACGATGGCGGTCACCGGCTGGTGCTCCGCGAAGGCGCGCACCGGGCCGGGCATCGACGCGGTGGGCACGAAGGCCGAGCTGACGAACGGCAGGAAGACCAGGGGGTACGAGAAGGCGCTCGCGCCGTCCACCGACTGGGCGGTCAGGCCGGGAATGATGGCGATCCAGGTCAGCGCCAGGGTGAACAGCACCAGGATGCCGGCCACGGCGAGCCACCCCAGCACGCTCGTCCCGGTGCGGAAGCCCATGAGCAGGGCGACGAGGACGACGACGACCAACGAGATCAGGTTGGCGACCAGTGAGGTCAACACGTGCGCCCAGAGCACCGCGGATCGTGCGATCGGCATGGACTGGAACCGTTCGAAGATGCCGCCCTGCATATCCAGGAAGAGCCGGAAGGCGGTGTACGAGATGCCCGAGGCGACAGTGATGAGCAGGATGCCGGGGAGAAGATAGTTCACGTACGAGTCGGAGCCGGTCTCGATCGCGCCGCCGAAGACGTAGACGAACAGCAACATGAAGGCGATCGGCATGACGGCGGTGGTGATGATGGTGTCCGGGCTGCGGGCGATGTGGCGCAGTGAGCGTCCCAGCAGAACCGTGGTGTCGCCGAGGAAGTGCCTGTTCATCGTTGTTCCTTCTCGGTCTTGGCGCCAACGAGGGTGAGGAAGACGTCCTCGAGGGTCGGCTGCTTCTCGACGTACTCGATCTCGGCGGGTGGCAGGAGTTGCTTGAGCTCGTCGAGAGTGCCGTTCACGATGATCCGTCCCTCGTGGAGGATCCCGATCCGGTCGGCGAGTTGTTCGGCCTCGTCGAGGTACTGGGTGGTGAGCAGCACCGTCGTGCCGCCACTGGCGAGTTCCTTCACGGCCTGCCACACCTCGATGCGCGCCTCCGGGTCCAACCCGGTCGTCGGCTCGTCGAGGAAGATGACCGGCGGGTTCCCGATCAGGCTCATCGCGATGTCGAGACGGCGACGCATACCGCCGGAGTAGGTCCGTACCCGCCGGGTGCCCGCTTCGGTGAGCGAGAAGCGCCTCAGCAGGTCGTCCGCGATCGAACCGGGCTCCCTGAGGTGGCGCAGCCGGGCGACCAGGATCAGGTTCTCCCGCCCGGTGAGGATCTCGTCGACCGCCGCGAACTGCCCGGTGAGACTGACCGACTGCCGTACGTCGGCGGCCTGGGTCGCCACGTCGAAGCCGGCGACCCGGGCGGTCCCGCCGTCGGCCCGTAGGAGCGTGGCCAGGATCCTCACGACTGTGGTCTTGCCGGCACCGTTCGAGCCGAGCAGGGCGAAGATGCTGCCCCGCGCGACGTCGACGTCGACGCCACGCAGCACTTTGAGCTGCTTGAACGACTTCTCCAGACCAAGCACGTGGATCGCGGCCTGCTCGGTCTGAGCTGTTGTGTGCGAATTGCTCATGGCGGCAGCATGGAGGGTTGACGCAGCGTCAAGGTCAAGCCCGATGGCCCGGCGACGCGTGCGCGACCCTGACTCTTAACTCCGATGTCACCACCCGATCCCACTGGTGACGTGTCGCTGTCCACCCGAAGGAGTTGGCTGCCAGTCGTCGCACTTGCCTGGACCAGGAGTTGATCCACGTGCCTTCGTCTCGTCGTACCTTTCTCGCCAGTGGCGCCGCCGCCGGCGTCGGCATTGCCGTCGCGGGCGGCCTGCCGTCCCTGGCCCAGGCCAGCCCGGCCCGGCCGCACCCGCCGGTGAAGCCCGGCACTGTGCCCTTCCCGCCGCTCGTGGACGATCCCAAGGGAATTCTGGCCCTGCCCAAGGGCTTCCGTTACACGGTGGTCACCCGGACCGGTGTCACCCGGCTCGACCGCGGCCAGGGCACCACCCCGTCGGACCACGACGGCATGGCCGTCTACGACGGCGGCCACGGCCGGTACACCCTGATCCAGAACCACGAGATCGACCCAGGCGCCGAGTTCGGCGTGCCGCACGTCAAGGGCACTGTCTACGACGCGGGCGCCGTCGACGCCGGCGGTTGCACCGTGATCAAGACGGACCTCGCGGGCCGCAACCTCGGTGAGTTCGTGGCGCTCTCCGGCACCATCTCCAACTGCGCCGGCGGGCCGACTCCCTGGGGCACCTGGCTGACCTGCGAGGAGGCCGAGGACCGCGCCGGCGACACGTGGGAAGAGGGCAGCCGTTCCGGCGTCTACCAGAAGGACCACGGCTACGTCTTCGAGGTGTGGGCCGACGGCAGCGCCGACCCGAAGCCGATCAAGTGCCTGGGCCGCTACTCCCACGAGGCAGTGGCCGTCGACAAGGACCGCACCCGGGTCTACCTCTCCGAGGACGCCGACGAGCCCAACGGCCTCTTCTACCGCTGGACGGCGCCGCACGGCGTCAAGCTGGGCCCGGGCGTGCTCACCCGCCTCGCACCGAACGCCGGCGTCCTCGCCGCGATGCAGATCATCATGGATGACGGTTCGGTGCTGCCGGACGTCGCCTACCTGACCTCCGCCCAGCTGGGCCGCCCCTTCCCGGTCCGCTGGATCGAGGTGCCGGACCGCGACGCGCGCACCAGGTCGGTACGCGAGCAGTTCGCCGACGGCCAGGTCACCCGCGGACGCAAGTTCGAGGGCGTGTGGGCCACCGACGAGGGCGTGTACGTGGTCAACTCGTACGCCTGGGACGAGGGTGACCTGCCGGCGGACGCGGCACCGCACGATGGAATGGTCTGGTTCTACAACTTCAAGGACCAGACCATCCAGCTCGTGACGTACTTCCCGCACCAGACCCAGTCCGAGGAGGGCACGCCGGTCAAGTACACCGACATCACCTTCGACGGCCCGGACAACGTGACGGTCACCCCGTGGGGAAGCCTCGTGCTCGCCGAGGACGGGTCCGGCGCCTCGCACGTGCTCAGCACGATCCCGGGCGGGCCCACGTACGCGATCGCCCGTAACCAGCTCAACGACTCGGAGTTCTGCGGGCCGACCTTCAGCGCGGACGGCAAGGTGCTCTTCGTCAACATGCAGGACCCGGGCCTCACCCTGGCCATCACCGGCCCTTGGGAGAAGTACCTGGGCTGAGCGAGCCCGAATGTGAGGGCCGGGCGATCAGCCCGGCCCTCAGCAGGCTATTCCGCGCTCTGGAGACGCGCGGCGGGCGGCACTAGTCGAGGCAGAATTCGTTGCCCTCGACGTCCTGCATGTTGAGGCACGACTCGTTCTCGCCGTCGGCGAGCAACAACTGCCCGCGTACCGCGCCGAGCGGGATCAGCCGCGCGCATTCGGCCTCGAGGGCGGCCAGGCGCTCCTCGCCCACCAGCCCGGTGCCGACCCGCACGTCGAGGTGCACCCGGTTCTTGACGACCTTGCCCTCGGGCACCCGCTGGAAGTACAGGCGCGGGCCCACCCCCGACGGGTCACTGCACGCGAACCACGAACCCTGCTCGGAATTGACATCCTCCCAGGAGGCGAACCCTTCCGGGGCCGGCGGCGGAACGTACCCCAGCACCTCACACCAGAAGAGGCCGACGCGCACCGGCTCGGCGCAGTCGAATGTCACTTGTACCTGCTTGACCGACATCCGTTCACCTTATGAGTCACGCTGCCGCCGCTGTCCTCTCACCCCAGGCGCTAGGGAGCGCATCACACCCGGGGCGCCGACGACGTCATGCACGCGACGACCACGGCGGCCATGAACCCCCACACGTCAGTGCGTGGTGTGCGTCCTCGGTGTCGCCGCCGCGCCAGAGCGCTTGACCAGGACCGCTCCGCCGGCGACGAAGATGACGCCGAGGATCACCCCGACGAGGTTGCTCTGGGCCAGGCTGGAGACGACCCCCAGCACGCCCACGACGATCGCCAGTACGCCGAGGATCCGCATGGTGTAACGACCGACAGACTTCACCCGTTCATTCGTCATGGTGTGGCTTCTGCCCAGCGCGCCGATCGCGCAAACGGCGGTGATCGATGACCGGCCGTGGGTGCTCACTCCACCTTGGTGAGAAGTGGTTTCCCCTTCTCGACGACGTACGTGGCCAGTTCGACAGCGATGCCGTCGCCAACGTTGCGAGCCTGGTGGTGCACGCCGTACGGGACCGTGAGCGCGTCGCCGGGGTTGCACACCATGGGTGGCTGCCCGTCCAGCCGGTATTCGAGCGTTCCCTGCAGAACGCAGATGATCTCCTCGCCGGGGTGGAAATGCTTGAATGGCGGCGAATCGGGCGTGAACTCCACCCGAGTCTGAATGACCTCCCGCCCGGGGATGCTGAGGTCGTGCCGTTGCAGATCGATCCGCCACAGCCCTGGTGCTGATTCCACCGCTGTGGGGCTGATCCCCGCAGGTCGATCCTTGGTGCTCATGACGGCCTCCTGTGAGCCGTCGGGCCGACGGCCATTACTCGGACTGGTGCATCCCAGTCGAGAATAGGTAGCCGCGGGCGATCAGGGGCGGGGATGCCGACAGGGGGCGGCAGCCCAGTTCACCGACGGGGCAGCAGCCCTCGTTCGGACATGTGCGCGCGCAACGTCTCGGCATCCTCGGGGGACATCAGCCAGCGGGGGATCACGGTCGCCGGCATTCGGCCGACGTACACGACCCAGAAATCTCCGGCCTCGCGCACCTGGGCAACCCCGTCCCAGGCGATGCCGCCGGACTCCGAGCCGCTGCGCATCATGATGTTGTCCTCGGTGATGTCGTAGGCGCCCTCGACGGCGTAGTTACCGGAACGGCGTCGGGCGCGGGCCAGCACCCACGGCCGGTACAGCATCGACAGCACGCCGCCCACGACCAGCGCGGTCCACAGCGGCGAACTCCGCTCGCCCCACCCGAGCCCTCGCGAGACGACGAGACCGATGACCCCGACCGCCGTCAGGACCGCCCCGATGTAGCCGAATCTGCGTAGCCGGACGTTGCCGAGCGCCGCGGCCACCCGGCTCGGGTAGGCGGGATCGGCGGGGACGTCGAAACGGATCTGCACGCCAGAACGATAGTGCCTCCGCCCGCCCGGGAGAGCGCCTTGCCCCGCTCCACCTGCCAAGCCTCGGCCATCCGGGTGCGGCAGTCTGATGAGGTGAACGCCGACGACGTCCGAGTGCCCCGGGCCCAGGCGGGGTCGAGCCCGCAGCATCTGCTGACGACAGTGCTCGGCGAGTACCTCGACTCCTCCGACGCCGACCTGCCGTCGGCGGCGGTGATCGCGATTCTGCGGGAGTTCG
This sequence comes from Micromonospora sp. NPDC047753, assembly GCF_040642735.1. Classification (NCBI taxonomy): domain Bacteria; kingdom Bacillati; phylum Actinomycetota; class Actinomycetes; order Micromonosporales; family Micromonosporaceae; genus Micromonospora; species Micromonospora sp. NPDC047753. The sequence goes on from NZ_JBEYSL010000014.1 coordinate 10,385, forward strand.
GGATCAGCGAGTCCAGCGCCCGTGCCGCGCTGTCCCGGCTGGTCAAGCGTGGTCTCATCGCGACGCGGAGAAAGGGCCGGTCGCCGGTCTACCACCTCACACCGCAGGCGATCGCCAAGCACCGCTCCCGGATGCGGCACTTTCTGAACTTCGGCTCCCACCCGACGCCCTGGACCGGCGAATGGGTGCTGGCCTCCTTCTCCGTTCCGAACGCCGGCCAGGCGTCCCGTCATGCGCTCCGCAGGTCGTTGACCGCACTGGGTTTCGTGGGCCTGTACGACAGCGTGTGGATCCGGCCGGGATCCGACGCCTCGCCGGCGCGGGAGGCGCTTCACGCGCTGCTGCACCACGTCGAGGGTGCCCGGTGGTCGGTCCTGCACGCTCGGTTCGACGAGGAGGCGGGGCCGCACGGGCCGGCCTCCGCGTACGACCTGACGAGTCTCGCGTCCGCGTACTCGATCTTCGTCGAGCAGTACGCGGAGCTGCGGGCGGCCGCGCGCAACGGGGAGGTGGACCCGGCCCGGGCGTTGGTGGCCCGGACCTCCGCGATGGATTCCTGGCGCAAGTTCGCCGACGTCGACCCGGACCTCCCCCCGCACCTGCTGCCGCAGCCCTGGCCTCGCCAGGAGGCCAGGGAGACCTTCCTCGACGTCCACACCACGCTCGGCTCGCTCGCTCAGGCGCGCCTGGTCGAGGTGGCAACTCCGCACTGGCCGGATGCCGCCTCGTGGATCACCCACTTCCAGGCGTCGGGGGATCTTTCGCGGCCGGAGCCGACCGGCGGAAAGCACGGCAGCGGCCCCCTCGCCGGCTGACGACGTCGCGGCCGGTCAGAGCCAACAAGACATTGACACATTTCGTTGCGACAGTGATAGTAACTGCATACAGCTCCCATCGGAGCGCCTGTAGGGACCGCGGCCGGGCGGTCGCCGGCGCCGAATGAGCGGGCAGTGGCGACCGGGGGCACGGCCGCCGCACGGGCCGCGACGCGCCCACGTCGACCAGACCCGTGGCCAGCGCTGACCACCTCTCGTCGGGGCGCGAGTGACACACCCGCCGCCGCAGGGAGCGCCACCGTGACTGTTCCTGGAGGATTCAATGAGAAGGCGAGCAAAGATCTACGCGGGGCTGGCGGCCGCCATCGTCCCGGTCACCTCGGTGATCATGGCGCTCAGCGGGACACCGGCGTCCGCCGCCATCGGCGGTTCCGGCCCCTACCCCGCCGACTACGAAACCTCGGCCACCCTGGCCAACCACACCATCTTCCGGCCGCAGACCCTCCCCTCCGAACGCCTACCCATCGTCGTGTGGGGCAACGGCGGGTGCTCGGCCAACGGGCTCTCCCAGGGCAACTTCCTCCGCGAGATCGCCTCCCACGGCTTCCTCGCCATCGCCAACGGCGCCCCGAACGGATCCGGCTCCACCACCTCCCAGATGCTCACCCAGTCCATCGACTGGGCGGTCGCGGAGAACTCCCGGCAGGGCAGCAAGTACTACAACAAGATCGACACGAGCAAGGTCGCCGTCGCGGGCTTCTCCTGCGGAGGCCTGGAGGCGTACGCCGTCTCGAACGACCCGCGCGTCACCACGACCGGCATCTTCAGCAGTGGTCTGCTCAACGACGCCGACGACTACCAGCTCAGGAGACTGACCAAGCCGATCGCCTACTTCGTCGGCGGGCCCAGCGACATCGCCTACCCGAACGCCATGGACGACTGGGGCAAGCTGCCCGCCGGCCTGCCCGCCTTCATGGGCAACCTGAACGTCGGGCACGGCGGCACCTACGACCAGACCAACGGCGGGGAGTTCGGCCGGGTGGCGACCCTCTACTTCAAGTGGCGCCTGAAGGGCGACACCACCGCCGGCCGCACCTTCGCCGGCGCCGACTGCGGTCTGTGCCGCACTCAGTGGAGCGTCCAGCAGAAGAACCTGACGCTCGACGACGGCACGCCACCCACCACGCCCCCGCCCACGACGCCCCCACCCACGACGCCCCCACCCACGACGCCGCCGCCGACCGGCACGCCTGGCTGCACCGCTGTCTTCGCTGTCCAGGACCAGTGGAACGGCGGCTTCGTCGCCAACGTCAGCGTCACCGCGGGGAACGCCCCACTGACCGGCTGGCGGGTCACCCTCACCCTGCCGAGCGGCGCGTCGGTCAGCTCGCTCTGGAACGGGGTCAGCAGCGGCACCAGCGGAACCATCACGGTCGCCAACCAGAGCTACAACGGGCGACTGGCCGCAGGTCAAGCCACCAGTTTCGGCTTCCAGGGCACCGGCAGCGGCAGCGGAACCACAGCGAGTTGCGCCGGAAGCTGACGCCACGGACACGTCGAGTCGTTCGGCGGGCCGGTGCCGGTGCCCCGGCACCGGCCCGCCGACCCCCGGCGGATAGGGAAGACTGGCGCGCATGGCTGATCTGAGCGATGCGAAGGCCGCGCTGCACCACTACCTCCGGGGCAACCGCGAAGACCTCATCTGGAAGCTCGACGGGCTCAGCGAACGGGAGGTCAGGCTGCCCCGCACGGCGACCGGAAACAACCTGCTGGGCGTGGCCAAGCACTGCCTCAACGTCGAGGCCGGCTACTTCGGGCCCACCTTCGGCCGCGAGTTCCCGACGCCCGACGAGCTGGTCCCGCTGGCGGCGTTCGACGAGGACCCGCAGGCCGACTGGTACGCCCGTGAGGACGAGACGAAGGACGGGCTGATCGACCTGTACCGCCGGGTCGGGGCGTTCGCCGACCAGACGATCGAGCAGCTGCCGCTCGACGCGCCGGGGCAGGTGCCGTGGTGGCAGCCAGGTCGGCAGGACGTGACGCTACAGCGGATCATCATCCACGTGACCTGCGACCTCGCGCGCCACGCCGGGCACGCCGACATCATGCGCGAACAGCACGACACGGTGGTCGGCCTCGGGCGGAACAACAGCAACATCCCCGACGACTACGACTGGCCGGCGTATGTCAGCAAGCTGACGAAGCTTGCCGGCCAGTTCGGGTGATCGGCAAAGCTGTCGGCGTGCGAGACGACCTCAACCAGATCGAAGCGGCCTTCCGGGGCACACTCCTGGCCGGCCTGCCGATCGGGCACGGCCCGTCGGGCACCATCCGACCGCCACTACAGCGAGGACCAACAGGTCGACGAGGACGAGATCGGGTTCTACGCGCGTGGCACGACCGGCGTCGACCTGACCGACCTGGTGCCGGACGTGGTGCTGCCGACACCAGTCTCGGTGCTGGAGCGGGCGCTGTACGACCGGCTGCTCGCCGACGCCGACCTGCGCCGGTCACCTCAAGGCGCTCGCTCCGAACCTCGAACTGAGCCGATGGGAGGTCGCCGTCGCCCTGCCGGCCGGTGACGCCTGGTTCGTCCACAACCGACCCTGACCACCCGACGACGTGGCCCACCTGGCTACTCCGCTTGCTCGGTTGCTGGCCTCGCGGTCTGCGTGACCCCTTCCTGACGCAGTTCGAGGACGTAGGGCTGGTCGTCGGTCCGGACGAACCGGACCTCCAGATCGAGGTCCGGGTGTCGGTAGCGACCGTCCGAATCCGCCAGGAGGACAACCGGCTGCTGGGTCGCAGCGGCGAAGGTCAGCTGGCGGTCGGTGAACTCGATGTCGATCGGGTAGTCGTCGCGCAGCACGTAGCGGCCCGTGACGTCGGCAGGCGGCGCGGCGGTGACTCTGGTGGTGGCGTAGCGACGGTCTGCGGCGGCGCGGATGCTGACCAGCAGCTCCCAGCCATCCTCGGAGTTGGTCATCGCCGCCACCGCGGTGCCGCTGTCGGGCCACACGTAGGAGAAGCAGGTGTAGCCGACGTTCAACCCGGTGTGTCCGAAACGCCGACGCTCGGCGCGGTCGTCGAGTTCGGTACCGAGGCCGTAGCTGCCGCCAGGAATCTGCGGTGTGCACATCTGGGTGGCCAGGTCGCGGTCGAGCAGCTTCGAACCTCCCGAGGCGGCTCGGGCGATTTCGAGGTCGAGCCGGAGCAGGTCGGTCGGGGTGCTCCACAGTCCGGCCGCGGCCAGCTCCGGTTGCGTTCGCCAGCCGCCAGGAATCCTGGTGCCGCCGCCGTGGTGGCCATGCGCCACCTGATCCGGTCGCTGGTGTGGAAACTGCTGGTCGAAGCCGCTGTCGGCCATGGCCAGCGGTTCCAGCACCAGAGTTCGCAGGAGGTCCTCGAACGGGGTTCCGGTCGCGTCCACCATCAGCTGCTGGAGCACCGAGTAGTGGCTGCCCGAATACCGGAAGCGGCTACCCGGCAACAGGGTCGGCCGAACCGGTGCGGTAGTCGTCGCGCCGCCGCCTTCCAGGACCTGCAACAGCGACGGGGCGCGATGTGCGGCGTAGCCGCGGTACCAGGTGTCGGACAGCCCGGCAGTGTGTGCCAGCAGTTGGCGTACCGTGACTCCCTGCTGGTCTTCGCGGCCGGGCAGGTGCCACGAGGTGAGGTATTCGCCGATGTCGGCGTCGAGATCCAGGACACCGGCCTGGACCAGTCGCAGCGCACCGAACGCCGCGACATGCTTACTGATCGAACAGGCTGCGAAGGCGGTGCTCACGGTCACCGGACTCGACGTCCCGACCGCCATGACGCCAAACCCTGCCGCCCACACCTGCCCGCTCACGTGGCCGACGGCGATGCTGACCCCCGGCACGTCGTAGCTGCTCATCAGCTCGGGCAACGCCGCCGTGTCCGGTGAGAGCAGCCCGGACGACACCTGCCGGTCGAGCTGGCCCAGCAGCGAGACCCAGTCCTGCGGTAGATCCACGTCCTCCACGACGTCGATTCTCGACCGCGCCTACCGGCGGATCAACACCCGTTAACCGGTGGGGCTTGTGACGGTACGAGAGACTTCCCGGATCAGATCGAGCGGTTCCTCGGTCCAGTGGGAGGCGAGGACGAGCTCCCGGGCCGGGTCGACCCACAGCAGGTGTCGTCCGCCGTTGCCCCGGGCACTGCGGCCGGTCGACGGGGCTCCGGGCCACGGCACCTGCTCATCGTTGAGCCACCACAGGTAGCCGTACTCCCGTTTCACAGGGCACGGAGCCCAGGACTGGTCAACCCATTCGGCGCTGAGCAGCCGGGTCCCCGCATGGGTCCCGCGGTCCAGGAAGAGCTGCCCGATCAGGGCCAGGCCCCGGGCCGGGACGATCAGTCCCCCACCCCAGTGCGCGCCGCCGGAGACCACCTCGACCCGGCGACCGTCGAGATCGACGACGCTCGTCCGGTACCCGTGCCACGACCACCGGTCCGAGGCGCCCACCGGGTCCATGACCCGCTCCCGCAGCACCTCCGGCAGCGCCCTGCGCAACAGCAGCGTCAGCGCGTACGCGAGCAGGTTCATCCGTACGTCGTTGTACGCCCACCCCTGGCCCGGGGGTGTGCCGTGCACCTCGGTCCGCTCGCGGAAGCTCTGCGCGTCGACGCTCGTCGGCTTACCCCACAGCTCGCCCTCCCACTGGCTCGACTGTTGCAGCAGATGACGCCAGGTGATCTGCTCGTTGTGCGGTCCCCGGAACTCGGCAACGTCGACGACCTGGTGCACCGGTTGGTCCGGCACCAGCAGCCCGTCGTCGAAGGCCAGGCCGGCCACCACCGACACGACCGACTTGGTGACGCTGAACGCCATCTCCGGGACGTCCGGGTCGCCCCAGGCCGCGATTTCCCGACCACCGACCCGGACGACACCACTGGCCCCACTGGCGGCACGCAGCGGGCCGACGACCTCACGGTGGCTCGCGTCGGCGACCTGTGCGGCCAGGTAGGTCTCGATGTCGGCGGCGTCTCTGGTCCACCGGGTACCGAACTCCTGGAGGGTCCGCTCCAGCCGCTGCTGATCCACCGCCACATCACCCATGCCCAGCAGTGTCCAACACCCCCGCCGCCGGCCGGGCGAGCCGTGACCAGCCACATAGGATCGGGCGACCTCGTACGCCGGAGATGAGGAGCGTCCCCGTGACCCTGCTGGAACGTCTGCACCTGGCCGGTATGCGCGAGGTCGTCGCTGTGCGGCCGGTGACCGGCGGGCTCGCGGCTCTCGCGGGCATCGCCACCCGCCGGGATGCCCCGCCGGTGTTCGTCAAGGCGTTCGCCGACCCGCCGGCCGACGACGTCTTCGTCGCCGAGGCCGAAGGGCTGGCCGCACTGCGCGACCTGGGCGGCGTGGCGACACCCGAGGTGATCCTGGCGGATCGGGACGTACTGGTGTTGTCGGTGTTGCGCGAGAGGCCGCGCAGCGAGGCCTTCTGGGAGCAGTTCGCACACCTGCTCGCCCGCCTGCACCTGAGCACGACCCATCCCCGTTTCGGCTGGCACCACGACAACTGGCTGGGCCGTCGCCGTCAGGTCAACACGTGGAACGACGACGGCTTCGCCTTCTTCGCCGAGCACCGGCTGCTGCGTTGGCTCGACGAGCCCCGCGTCGAGGCCGCGCTCGACGCGGAGGACCGGTCGGCGCTGGAACGGCTCTGCGACCGGCTGCCCGACCTGCTGCCGGAGCGTCCGGCGTGCCTGACGCACGGCGACCTGTGGGCACAGAACGTCCTGGCCACCACGGACGGAGAGCCGGCGCTGATCGACCCGGCCGTGTCGTACCTGTGGGCCGAGGTCGACCTCGCGCACGTGTGGTCCACCTCGCCTCCGCCCGAGGCACGACGGATGTTCGACGTCTACGCGGAGCTGACCTCGCTCGACGCCGGCTGGGAGGCCCGGATGCCGGTCATCCAGCTGCGACAACACCTCGCCGTGCTGGCTCAGTTCGACGACGACTGGGGCGCGGCCGACCAGATCCGCGACGTCCTTGCCCCGTTCCGGACGCGATCCTGATCGAAGGGCCCGGTGGCCGACCACGGAGACCGGCCCGGCCGATCTCGCCCGGCCGCCGAGACCCGCCAGCGGAGCGGGGCCGGCCCCTCGATTACGGTGACCCCCTGGGATGGGGGGTGGATCATGGCACCGGAGATGTCGCCACGAAGGGCCAGGGCCGTGCTCGTCACGCTCTCCCTGGCCGCGTTTGCGTTCATCACGACCGAACTGCTGCCCGTCGGTCTGCTGACCCGCATCGCGCCCGATCTGGACCGGTCCCGCTCACAGGTGGGCCTGCTGGTCAGTGGGTACGCAATCGTGGTGGTGCTGGCGTCCGTGCCGCTGACCCGACTGACCCAGCGGGTCCCCCGGCGGCACCTGCTCGGCGTCACGATGCTCCTGTTCGCCGCCGCGAACGCCGCCGCCGCGCTCGCGCCGACGTACGCCGTACTGGCCGGCACCCGCCTGGTGACCGCCCTCGCCCAGGCGCTGTTCTGGTCCGTCGCCACGGCGACCGTGATCGGGCCGTTCCCGGTCGCGGTACGCGGTCGGGCGGTGGCGCTGTTCGCGACCGGGGCGACGCTCGCCCCGGTGCTCGGCGTACCCCTCGGCACCTGGCTCGGGCAGCAGGCCGGCTGGCGGGCGGCGTTCGCGGTGCTGGCCGGGATCGGGGTGGTGATCGCCGCCGCGGTGCTGCTCCTTCTGCCCTCCTATCCCCCGGCCGCCGGCGGCGCTGCCCGGGGAAGCGCACCGGACGGCCGGCGCTTTGCCGTCTTGCTGACCGCCACCGCCCTCGGCATCGGCGGCTTCATGACCCTGCAGACCTACGTGACACCGTTCCTGCTCGACGTCAGCGGCTTCGCCGACGCGGTGCTGGCGCCGTTGCTGTTCGTCTCCGGCGCGGCCGGCGTCGTCGGCACCCTGGTCGCGGCCCGGACTCTGGACACCCGACCGATCGCTTCGCTGCTGACGCCGCTGGGCATCGGTACGGCCTCGCTGCTCGGACTGCACGCGCTCGGCGCGCTCAAGCCGGGCGTGGTCGCGCTTCTCGCCGGGATCGGCCTCGCGTACGCGGCGTTCGGCTCCGCCGTGCAGAACCGGATGCTGCACCTGGCCCCGGGCAGCACCGACATCGCGTCGGCCGGGGTCAGCGTCGCCTTCAACGCCGGCATCGCCGGCGGATCACTGCTCGGCGGTGCCCTCCTGCCCGCCTCGGGGGCACGCCCGCTGGCGCTCGCCGGCGGACTGCTGACGCTGGCCGCGCTCACGCTGCTCGCCGTGGACGCCCGCCGCAACCGCACCGCACCCGCCAGCCGTGTCTCCGACCTCCACGGAGAGAACACCTAGAGCGCTGGCCGACCTGCGGTGGTCCCCGGCATCGCCCGGCGACGTTGTCGCGCGGGTGATCGGCCGGACAGCAGGTATCCGGTCCCCGCGGCGGCCAGGCCGGCCAGACCGGCCGCCGCGAAACCGGCCGCCGGCACGGAGAGGTCGATCGCCACACCGATGAGCGGGGATCCGAGCGCGAAACCGGCGCTCTGCGCCGACGATTGCAGACCCGTCACCTCGCCGCGCGCGCCGGGCGGCGCCAGGCGGCTCACCGCGTCGGCCACCGAGCCAAGGGTCGGCGCGGTGAGGAGGCCGCTTCCCACGACGGCCACGCACAGCCAGGGCCAGTCGTGAGCCAGTCCGGCGGGAATCGTCACGAGCCCGAGCAGGGCGAGCAGCAGCCAGGTGGGCAGCGGCCGGGTCAGCGCGCCGTAGACCAGCCCGCCGATGACCGACGACACGCCGAACACCACGACGACCACGGCGGCCCAGGACACCTGACCCGCCTCTCGCAGCGTGGCGACGATGGCGAGATCGACGCCGCTGAGCAGCGTCGTCGTCCCGAACGCCATCGTCAGCGCGGCGATCATCCTCGCGCTCAGCCACTGCCGTCGTGGGGGTCGTTCCGCGGTGGCGGCCTCCGCCTCGTCCCGAGCGTGCATCGGTGGGTTGAGCACGGCGATTCCGACGCCGCCGGCCAGGATCGCGGCGCCGACCCCCCAGGCCACCGCGTCGGGGGACACCGTCGCCGCGCCCAGGATCACCACCGCCGGCCCCACGATGTACGACAGCTCGCCCTGCACGGCTTCCAGCGCGAACGCGGCCCGGCGCTGCTCCGACGTCGTCATCGCGGCGATCGCCTGCCTGCTCACCGCCTGGGCCGGCACCATCAGCAGGCCCGCCACGAAGCTGGCGACCAGCAGGAACCCGTACGGCAGGACCGGCACGCCCAGCCAGAACACGACCTGCGCGCCGGCGGTCACCAGCAGGACGGGACGCAGGCCCCGCAAATCGATCATGCGGCCGAGCAGTGGCCCACCCAGTGCCACTCCGGCGGTCAGCGCCGCCGCGACCCCGCCCGCCGCCGCGTAGCTCAGCTCCAGGCCGAGGACGACGAAGAGGGTAAGCGCCATGACGTCGGCGGTTATCGCGGTGCGGGCGAGCAGTGAGACGCCCAGCAGCGGTGCCATCCCTGGCACGGCGAGCACCTGCCGGTAACTGGTCACCCGTCTGACGCTAGCCCCGCCCGCACGCCATAAGAAGACGTCAACTTGTTGAGGCTGGCATAATGAATCCTTATGGCAAGAGACCTGGAGACCGCCCTGCTGCGGTCGTTCGTCGCCGCCGTACGGGAAGGCAGCATCAGCCGTGCCGCGACCGCGCTCGGGCAGACCCAGCCCGGTCTCAGCCAACAGCTGCGCAAGCTCGAAACCGTCGTCGGTCGACCGCTGCTGCACCGGTCGTCGTCTGGTGTCTCGCCGACCCGGGCAGGCGAAGAGATCCTGCCGTACGCCGAACGCATCCTCGCGCTCTCCGCACAGGCACTCGCCGAGACCGGCCGGGCGCTCACCGGCCACTGTGGCGTCGGGTTGCTCGAAGACCTCGCCGCGTCGCACCTTCCGCAGGCCCTCGCCGACCTCGCCCGGCTGCATCCCGGCGCGACGCTGGAGGTGCTCAGCTGCTCCAACGCCGCCATGCGGGAGGCGTACGACGCGGGACGCGTCCAACTCGTGCTCGACGCGGTACCCGACATTCCCGGACCGCCCCGCTGGACGGTGCGCGCCCCGCTGGTCTGGGCGACCGGGCAGGGTGTGGACGTGGCCGCCGACCCGCTGCCGGTGGTGCTCTTCTCCAACCCGTGCTCCTGGCGTACGTCGGTGCTGGACGCCCTGGAGCGTGCCGATCGGCGTTGGCGGGTGGCCTTCGAGAGCAACAGCCTGGTCGGGGTGCTCGCCGCGGTACGGGCCGGGCTCGGCGTGGCGGCGCTCATGCCCGCGAACCTCGAACCGGCCATGATCTGCCGGGACACCGATGCCCTGCCCGTCCTGCCGGACGTCGAGTTCGGTCTCGCCCGGCACCCCCGTACCGACGGTGATCCGCTGATCGACGCCGTGGAGACCGTGCTCCGTCGCCTCGTCTGAGCACGCGCCTGGGCGGTCACCCACCCGCCCCGCTGACGACCGCCATCATGATCAGGGTGCGTCGCCGACGCTGACTCGTCAGCGCGAAACAGGCGGTGAGCACCACCAGCTCCAGCTCGGCCCACTCACCGGTGACGTCGACGCGGATCGGCCCGCCGCGTCGACCGGGGAGGCGTACCGCGAGGCGGTGCCCGTCGCGTACCAGTTCACCGCCGCAGCGACCGGGCGCCCAGTGGGCCACCCCGCCGGGCCCTGGCACGTGCGACCGGCGCGGGTCGAGCCGCACCGGCACGCCGTGCTCGCCCTGGGCGGTGAACCCGATGCGTCGGCGGTCGGTCGGTGCGACAGTCCAGCGGCCGGTGCCGGTGCGGATCTCGCCGCACCGCCAGGTCCAGCCGGTACGCAGCGAAGCGCCCGCCCCGGAGTCGAGGACGAAGGCCCCGTCCTGTTTGCGTACGGTCAGCGTGGTCATCGGCTCGCCCTTTCCGGGCGCGACCGGGGCAGGCCGAGGATGAGGATGACGCCGACGCTCAGGTGCAGCAGCGCGAGGGTCGCCTTCGCTCCCCCGCCGACGCCACTCGGCGGCCCGAGCACGAGTGACAGCAGCAGGACGGCGACCGCGATCGAGGTCCACCAGACGCGGGAGCGGTTGGTGCGGCGTTCCAGCACCGCGAGCAGCGCCCAGCCGGCCAGCGCCGCGACGGCGGTGGCCACGATGACCGCTGCCACCGTGATCTGTCGGGTCGAGTTCGCCGACCTGACCGCCAGGTCGACGCCGGCCGCCGGGCGCAGGAGCGCGAACTCGACCACCGCCACCACGATCGCGCCGACCGTCACCGCGGCCCGTCCCAGGAGAAGGTTGTTCGTCATGGCCTGAGTCTGTGGACCGGGCCGGGCCGGACGCGTCGGTCCAGACGCCGCGGCGGGTACGTCCGCTGGCGGCCCGGCGTACTACCAAAGGAGGTGGTCCGGCCGGCCGCGAGCCCAGTAGCGTGCGCCATGTGGATGCCGCGACGTGCGAGGTCAGGCCGCCGTGGACGTGGCGTTCCGTCCCGGTGGTCGTGACGACCGTGGCGATCGGCGTCCTCGTCGCGACCATGCTGTGGTCCGCCACCCGCTCCAGCTCCGCCGGCCTGGTCGGCCTCGACGTCGCGCTGGCGGTGGCCTCCCTGGCCCTCGTCCCGGTGGTCCTCCGCCGCCCGCAGATCGGTGGTGTGCTGGCCGGCCTGCTCGTCGCGCTGTCTCCGGTGGCCACGCCGGTAGCCAGCTTCGCGGTGCTGTTCATCTCCCGCAACCGGCCGTTTCGGCAAGCTGCGGCGGTGGCGGCGGTCGGCGTGGCGGGCGAGGCGGTGCAGGCGCTCTGGCGGCCGGTGCCCAGCCTGCCCTACGGGTGGCGGCTGGTGCTGATGACTATCGCCTACGCGGCCCTGCTCGGCTGGGGCACCTGGGCGCAGGCCCGCAACGCCCTGCTGGCGGCGCTGCGGGACCGGGCCCGACGGGCCGAGCGGGAGCAGGAACGACGGGTCGACGAGGCGCGGGCGGCGGAGCGCAACCGGATCGCGCGGGAGATGCACGACGTGCTGGCCCACCGGCTGTCCCTGCTGGCGGCGGCTGCCGGCGCGATGGAGTACCGGCCGGACGCGCCGCCGGAGCGGCTCAGCGCCGCCGCCGGGGTGATCCGGGCCAGCGCACACCACGCTCTCGACGAGCTGCGCGAGGTCATCACCCTGCTGCGCAGCGACGACACCGAGTCGCCGACCGACGCGCCACCCGGGCAGACCCTCGCCGACCTGCCGCGCCTGGTCGACGAGGCACGGGCCGCCGGGCAACAGATCGAGGTCGACGAGCCGTTCGGCCCGCCGGTAGAGATCCCCCCGACGGTTGGCCGCACCGCGTACCGGATCGCGCAGGAGGCACTCACGAACGCCCGCAAACACGCCGCCGGTCAGCCGGTCCGGCTGGTGCTCGGCGGCGCGCCCGGCTCCGGGCTGAGCATCGCGGTGAGCAACCCGACCACGCCCGACAGCGGTGCCGCCGGTAGCGCCGGTACCGGCCTGATCGGCCTCGCCGAACGGGCTGCGCTCGCCGGCGGTCGGGTCGCCCACCACGTCGACGCCGGAGGTCGGTTCCACCTCACCGCGTGGTTGCCGTGGCCGAGGTGACGGCTCCGATCCGGGTCGTCATCGTCGACGACGATCCTCTCGTACGGGGAATGCTCACGCTGATGCTCGACGGCGCCGACAGGATCGTCGTGGTGGGCGAGGCCGCCGACGGCGCCACGGCGATCACGGCGGTGGATCGGCACCTGCCCGACGTGGTGCTGATGGACATCAGGATGCCCGGCGTCAACGGCATCACCGCCACCGAACGCCTGCGCCGCCGCCACCGGCCACCCGAGATCATCGTGCTCACCACGTTCGACACCGACGAGCACGTGCTGCGGGCGCTCCGAGCGGGCGCGAGCGGCTTCCTGCTCAAGGACACCCCGCCCGAGCAGATCAGCCAGGCGGTCCGCGCGGTGGCGGCCGGCAACCCGATGCTGTCGCCGGGCGTGACGCGCCGCCTCATGCAGCGGGTCGCGTCGGGGGCCGAGTCCTACGAGCAGGCGCACGACCGGTTGGCCCTGCTCACGCCCCGGGAACGCGACGTCGTGCTGGCCATCGCGCAGGGGCGCTCCAACGCCGAGATCGCCAGCGAGCTGCTGATGAGCGTGACGACAGTGAAGGCACACGTCTCGCACATCCTGACCAAGCTGGACCTCGACAACCGCACCCAGATCGCCCTGCTCGCCCACGACGGTCGGCTCCTCTGACGGGGAGCCGGGGTCAGGCCAGCACCGCTGGCAGCACGAGCAGGGCGAAACGGATCACCCGTCCGGAGAGGCAGGCGACGGCGAACTCCCAGCGTCGAAGACCCGCGGTGCCGGCGGCGAGGCTGACGACGGCCAGCGGTGGAACTCCGACCGCGGCGGAGGCCAGCACGGTCGGCAGGGCCGTGCGGCGGCGGGAGAGCCAGCGTCGGATCGGCTCGGTCCACCGCGCGGCCCGAGTCGCCGCGCGACCTGACTTCGCCCGCTTCGCGATCTTCAGGGCCAGCCGCCCCGACCCACGACGCGCCGACTCGAACAGCAGCAGCTTGCCGGCGGTCTGCCCGAGCGCCAGGGCGAGCACGGCGATGAGAGCGTGGCCGCCGCGCTGCCCGGCGACCACGGCGTAGGCCTCGGCGTTGACGATCGGGACGAGCGCCGACGCGACACCGTAGCCGAGCGCCACCACGGCCTCGACGAGGCTGCTCATGCGCGGCCGTCCCGTTCGAGCAGCCGGACCACCGCGGCGACCGACCACAGCTTGACCGCCACGACGGCGACGGCGACGGCCAGCGCGAGCAGGTACTGCCCGAACGCGATGGCGCCGATGACGCCGGCGGTGTTGGCGACCTTGGCCAGCGGCGACCAGTTCCACGCCCACACCCGCCGGTCGACCAGGTGGAAGTAGTTGGGGCTGAGCACCGGCCAGCACAGGAACGCCAGCGACAGCATGGTGTCCAGCACCAGGAACGAGAGCAGGAAGACCACTGCCACGACCGCGACGTCCGGCACGAGGGACACCAGGCCGACGCAGAGTACGGCGGTGCACGCCCGGTCGCTCACGATGTCGAAGACGGCCCCCGCCCGGGTCTCCTGGCCGAGTCGGCGGGCAGCCCAGCCGTCGAGGACGTCACCAAGCCAGTAGATACCGTACGATACCGCCATCAATGCCACCGACCCGGAGACGAGGGCCACGATCCCGACGGTGACAGCGGCGACCGTGCGAACGGCGGTGATGTAGTTGGGAACCGTACGAAGCGGGCCGACGGTGATGGCGGCGCGGGAGTCGACGAGAGTCACCTCCGCAGAGTCGTCCGGCGAGCGTTCTCGCGGAACGTGCCGCGGTGCCGTTCTGGTTCCGAGGGCGGTACCGGGGTGCCGGCCGATCCGGTACCCGGGTACTGGCCGGTCTTGCGGCCCGTCACGGAGACTGTGCTGGTGCTGACTGGAATCCGCGAACGGCTGCGCGACCCCGGACGGGTGCGCCGGCTCGCGTACGCTGCGGCGGCTCTGATCATCGCGGCCGTGGTCACCACCGTCGAGGACGGTGTGTCCGTGCCGGCGGGCTGGGCGTGGCTGGTGCTGCCGGTCGGCCTCGGGGCCACGGCGCTGCGCCCCCGCTACCGCACCCTGGTCTTCGCGGTCTGCGCGGGTGTCGTGGCGGTCGTGAGCACCGGAGAGTCGGTGCAGCTGGGCCTCGCGGCAGCCGGCCTGGTGTTCGTCTCGGTCTGCGAGGACCCGGCTCGACACCCGTGGCTGGGGTGGGTGGTTGGCCTGATCGGCGCGGCCGGCGCCCTCATCATCGCGCTGCTCAACGAGCGAGGGGTGTACGAGCAGCCGCTCTTCTTCGTGACGGCCGGCTACCTCCTGGCGGTCCTGTTCCGATCATGGTCGCGTGGCTTCGCCCTGACCCGGGAGACAGGCGAGCTACGCGAGGAGGCGGCCTGGCGCGAGCAGCGCACCAACCTGGCCCGCGAGCTGCATGACGTGGTCGGCCACCACGTCACCGCGATGGTGGTGCAGGCCGAGGCGGGCCAGCTCAGTGACGATCCGGGGGCGGCGCTGCGGGCGATCGCGGGTAGTGGCCGCACCGCACTGAGCGAGCTCGACACGCTCGTCGTGCACCTGCGCGATCCCACCGCGTCGATAGCGGTGAGCGCGCCGCCGCGCCTGTCCGACATCGACGAGCTGCTCGCCCAGCCGTTACGTCAACAGGGCGTGACGGTGCGGGTCGAGCTGGATTCCGACCCGGGCCTCGACGAGATCGGTGTGTTGACCGCCTACCGCATCGCCCAGGAGGCCCTCACCAACATCTCCCGGCACGCGAGAGCCACGGCGGCCTGGGTCGAGCTGACCCGGATCGGCGACCATGTTCGCCTGCGGATCAGCGACGACGGCATCGGCCCACCCCGCGCAGCCACGAAAGGCTCGGGTCTGCTCGGCATCGGGGAACGTGTCTCCGCGCGCGGCGGGAGCTGGGAGCTGAGCCAGCGCCCCGGCGGAGGCACAGTGGTGCAGGCCAATCTTCCGGTGGTGAACCCGTGATCCGCGTCGCGGTCGCCGATGACCAGGAACTGGTCCGGGACGGCTTCAGCCTGATCCTGCGATCGCAAGCCGACATCCAGGTCGCGGCCGAGGCGGCCGACGGGCGGCAGTTGCTCGACGCGGTGCGGCGCGACTCCCGCATCGACGTAGCCCTCGTCGACATCCGCATGCCGATACTCGACGGCCTGCAAGCCACCCGCGAGCTGGCCAGAATCCCACACTCGCCGGCCGTCATCGTCGTCACCACCTTCGACGACGACGCCTACGTCCTGGACGCCATCGCCGCCGGCGCACGCGGATTCCTGCTCAAGAGGTCCAGCGCGCGCGACCTCATCGCCGCGGTGCGCACCGTCGCGGCCGGCGAGGCGGTCCTCTCCGCCGAGGTCACCGGCGCCGTACTCGACCGGGTCCGCGCCACCGGGCCGGCCACCCAGGTGGAGTTGGCGGCCTACCAGCTGACCGCTCGGGAGACCGACGTGCTCGCCCTGATCGGCGCCGGGCTCAACAACAACGAGATCGCCGAACGCCTCTACCTGTCGATGAGCACCGTGAAGACCCACGTGACAAACGTGCTGGCCAAGACCGGCAGCCGTGATCGTGTAGGAGCCGCCATCCTGGCGATCCAGGCCGGCCTCACACCGTGACTCAGGAGCCGGCGAGTGCCAGCCGGCTTCCCGGGCTGGCCTGCCAACCTCCGAAGAGCGTCCGCGCCACGAATGCGATGAAGAGGGCCGACGCGATGGTCAACACCACGGCCACCGGGGTGACGTGCTCGGCCTGCCACTCGACATCACCAGCGGTGGTGGTCGCCTGATCGATGCCGACGATGTCGATCCCCGGCAGCAGCGAAGCCGGGTACCACAACGGCGCGTAGGAATATGGCAGGCCGGCACCACCGTCGAGCGTCCAGTAACCGGCCCCGTCGTAGATCAACGCACTGTCGAGGACGACCGCCACGTCGCAGGCGACCAGGGCCGCGACGCACAGCAGCACGGTGGCGCTCCTGACGCGCCCTGACCTCGCCAGCCTGCTCGACAGGAATGCGCCCGCGCCGAGCAGCGCCGCCCACACGATGCCGGTGAGCGCCCCGATCGGCAGGTACTCGACACGCGGGCCGTGCGCGAACAGCACAAGGAGGAGCACCGTCAGGATCCACAGCGAACCGATCCGCACGGTCACCGACCAGATCGAACCCATGTGGCGAACCTACCGTGAACCGGCTCGGCTCATGGCCCCACAAACCCTGCCTGGCCACACCGCGGCCAGCCGTCGGGATCAGCCTTGGCGGCGTTACCCGAAGCGGTCACCGGCTGAGGGTCGTAGGGTTCCGGTATGGCACAACGACTCGTGAGCGTATGGCAACCGTTCTTCCTTGCTAGCGAGAGTCAGGGCGCGGCCATCGACGCCGCGACAGAGTTGGAGGGCCTCGGCTACTCCCGAATCTGGTTCTCCGGTGGTTTCGGCGAGAACGTCGCCCCCCGCTTCCGGGAGATCCTGGACGGGACCACGCGCATCGGGGTCGCGACCGGGATCCTCAGCATCTGGCACTCGTCGCCACCCGAGGCGGCGGCGTTCGCCCAGGACGCGGAGCAGGCGCACCCCGGCCGGTTCCTGCTCGGTCTGGGCGCCAGCCACGCGGTGGTGGTGGAAAGTGGCGGCAC
Organism: Micromonospora sp. NPDC047753; assembly: GCF_040642735.1. Classification (NCBI taxonomy): domain Bacteria; kingdom Bacillati; phylum Actinomycetota; class Actinomycetes; order Micromonosporales; family Micromonosporaceae; genus Micromonospora; species Micromonospora sp. NPDC047753. Next base: position 27,456 of record NZ_JBEYSL010000014.1, read on the forward strand.
CGACTATCGCAAGCCGTACTCACGGATGGTCGATTACCTCGACGGCCTCGACGCGGCCGGGCTTACGCCCGAGCGGCGCATCCTTGCGGCACTGGGCCCCCGGATGCTCGAACTCTCCCGCGACCGCTCGACCGGGGCGCACCCGTACTTCGTCCCTGCCGAGCACACGGCCGAAGCCCGGGCGGCGATCGGGCCCGACCGGCTGCTCGCCCCCGAGGTCGCCGTGGTCCTCGACGCGGACGCCACCACCGCGCGCGCCACCGCCCGCCAGTACACGAGCGGGTATCTCGCGCTGCCGAACTACACCAACAACCTGCGGCGATTCGGCTGGACCGACGAGGACTTCGCCGACGGCGGCAGTGACCGCCTCGTCGACGCCCTGATCCCGTGGGGCACCGTCGAAGAGGTGGTGGCCGGGTTGGAGAAGCACTACCAGGCCGGCGCCGACGAGGTGGCGATCCAGGTGCTCAACGGAGGCGACGACAAGGCATTCCCCGTCGACGCGTTCCGCGCCCTCGGCGCGGCCCTGATCTGACCTCCGAAAGCCCGGCGGCACGATCGGGGCATGCCTGTGGTGGAAGCGCCGCGACACCACTCAGGCTCACCCGACGAGGTCGAGGCCGGTCAGGTCGGCCGACAGCGCCCAGAGGCGAGCTGCTTCGCCGCTGTCGGTAGGGCTGCCATCGGTGGTGCGACAGTCCACGCAGTAGGCGCCGCCCTTCGCGTCGAGATGGGGTGACGTGGCGGCCCACACCTGGGTCGCCGCGCCCTGCTCGACCGTCTTGAACAGGCCGGGCGCGGGAGTCCCCTCCGCGTCCATCCAGCCGGCGGCGACCATTTCCTCGACCGCGAGGTGTCGTTGCAGAGGGGTGAGGATCCAGCCGGGGTTCACGGAGAAGGCGCGGACGCCGTGCGTCGCGCCGAGCATGGCGAGGTGGCGGGCGAACAGGATGTTCGCGAGCTTGGACTGGGTGTACGCCTCCCACTTGTCGTAGCCGCGTGCGAACTGCACGTCGTCCCACCGGATCCGCCACGCCGGGTCGCGCCCGGAGGCCACCGAGACGACACGAGCCGCCCCGGCCGTGGTGAGTGCGGGCCACAGGAGGTTCACCAGCGCGTAGTGGCCGAGGTGGTTGATCGCGAAATGCGCCTCCCAGCCGGGCCCCACCCGCGTCTCGGGACAGGCCATGACTCCGGCACCCGCGATCAGGATGTCCAGAGCGGGGTGGTCACGCAGGAACCGTTCGGCGAACGCGTGGACGGAAGCGAGGTCAGCCAGATCGAGCTGGTCGACCTCCACCCCGGCCACGTCGGCGAGTGCCCGCCGCGCCGCGTCGGGCCGGCGAGCGGGGACGACGACCCGAGCCCCGGCCTGGGTGAACGCGCGGGTCGTGGCGAGACCGAGGCCGGAGTAGCCGCCCGTGACGAGGGCGGTCCTGCCGGTGAGGTGGATTCCGGTGAGGACATCAGCAGTAGTGCTGTGGGCACCGAACATGGTGGAGGTCATGCTGCGGACGCTAGGTGCTAGACCGAGGTCTAGGTCAATGGCTACGGTCGAGGCCATGGCGGACGGCGGCCTCAGCATCGGGCAGGTGGCTCAGCGCACCGGGTTGACCGTGCACACTCTGCGGCTATACGAGCGTGCGGGCCTGTTGGCCAGCGACGTGCGCCGCGACGGGTCCGGCAGGCGCGTCTACAGCGCCTGGGACGTCGAGTGGCTGACGAATTGTGTGAAGTTCCGGGCCTCCGGGATGCCGCTCACGACGATCGGCCGCCTGGCCCAACTCGTCCGCGAGGGCAGCGGCAACGAGACCGAACGGCTCGAGCTGCTCCGCGAACACCAACGCCATGTCACCGAGCAGCTCACCCAACTGCAGGACTGCCTCGACCTCATCGACGCCAAGGTGGCCGGCTACGAACGACACCTCACTGCGGGCGCCTCAGGTGATCCGTGGCACGAGCGGCCCCATCCCGCGACGGGAGGATGAATGCGTGATCGGTGACCGGTGGGGCGTGACCAGGAACGAGACGACGCGGTCCTATCCCTGCGACGACTTATCCTCTCACCCGCTCTCCAGGCATGGCGGGGAGTGTCGGTGTCCTACGTCCTGGTGCCCTGGGAGCGGAACACCACGCGCCTACTCCTCAAGGTCGTCATGCAGACGCCCCGCTGGGCCGCACCCGGGCTCTCCGTCGGCGACCTGATCATGGCGCGGCGGCAGTTACTGAACCTGAAGCAACTCGCCGAGCGCAGCCGGCACCGGTGAACGCCAGCCCTCCAAGAGCAGCGAACGTCCGCGACCGGGTGTGGTTCAGGGGGCGGGATGCCGCCGTGTGCCTGCGGGCGGACGGTCAAGCGACCGTTCTGCGACAACGCCTGCCGCGCCTGACCGGATCAGGCCACCGGTCGGGCTCCAGGTTGCGGTGTGTGGTTGATGGGGTAAGACCTGAATGTCGGGCACATGGGTAGGCTGCACCGGCGGTGGCTCCTTCCAGGCAGTGGTAACCACCCGCACCGACCGGTGACACGTTCCCGTATCCGCAGACGAGAGGCGAACCCCCACCATGACCGCGGTACCAGGCCAACGGTCTACTGCCGCTGCGCGTCCGGCCGCTGCCGAGCAAGCAGCGGAGGAGGACCTGCGGGCGCTGTTCGGGCAGTCCATCGCCGTCTTCGCCTCGCTGGCCGGGCCGGAGCACCTGCTGGAGACAGCGAACCCGGCGTTCCTCGCCACCATCGGCGAGGAGCGGGCCCGGGTCGGGGTCGCGCTCGCCGAACTGATGCCAGAACTGGCCGGTCAGGGATTCATCGCGCTCCTGGACCAGGTCCTCCGCACGGGCGAGCCCTACACCGGCCGTGACGTCCGGGTGGTGCTGGGCGGCGGCCCGCAGGCGCGGGAGGCGTTCTTCGACTTCACCTACGAACCGCGCCGGGGCGCCGACGGCAACGTGACCGGCATCCGTGTGCTGGGCGTGGAGACCACGCAGGTCAAGCACGCCCAACGGCTGATGGCCGAACACCGCGCCCTGCTGGAACAGATCGCCCGCCAGGCGCCCCTGACCGAGGTGCTCGACGGGATGGCGCGCTGCATCGAGAACCTCGCACCGCAGGAGGTGCTCGTCTCCGTGCTGCTCGCCGATCCCGACGCCCGGCACCTGCGCCACGGCGCCGCGCCGAGCCTGCCGGACTTCTACAACCAGGCCATCGACGGCATCGCGACCGGCGAAGGTGTCGGTTCGTGCGGCACCGCCGCACACCGGCGGGAACCGGTGATCGTCACCGACATCGCCACCGACCCGTTCTGGGACGACTTCCGGGGGTTGGCCGACCAGGCCGGGTTGGCGGCCTGCTGGTCCACGCCGATCCTGGCCCGCGACGGCGGCCTGTTGGGCACCTTCGCGATGTATCACCGCACCCCGCGCGTCCCGCAGGACACCGACCTCGCCCTCACCCGGCTCTTCGCCGGCACCGCAGCCCTGGCCATCGAACGCCACCACATCGAGCAGGCGAAACTCGCCGCCGAGGCGCGCGCCAAGTCCGCCAGTGACGAGCTGGCCAAGGTGCTGCGCGTGGAGCGGGAACTGCGCGCCGAGGCTGAGCAGCGCGCCGCCGTCGCGGCGGAACTCGCCACCCAGATGCGCGCCGCCGCAGCCGCGCAGGCCGCCGCGCCGCACCCCGAGCACTGCCAGCTCGGCGGCGCCGCCGGTTGCACGGCACCGGCCGAGGTCAAGGTCGCCGATTCGTGGGGTGACGCGGCGTGGGGCTGCCCCGCCCACGTCGAGGAGGCCATCCTCAACGTGCGGTCGGTGTTCATCGCCAGCGAGGAACTCGGCGGCCTGGCCGCCTATCTCAACCGCTGATCAATCGCGGAGCCGTGGCAGTCCGCCTGGTACCGGTGGTGGAGGACCGCACCTCCCGCAACGCCGAGATCACCTGGTCCTACAACTATCTGGGGACGCAGCTCTCCGGCGCGATCTGCGCCCGCCCCGGCGGCGGGGATCTGTATGTGCCCATGCTCGTGACGAAGGTAAGTTGGCAGCCGCGCACCTGCTGATCCTCCCCCGCGGGTGTCTCGGCGACGGGTCATGGCCGCTGCCTGGGCGATCGTGGCAGTGGCCAGGAGCCGTCGCCGCACGTCCGACAGGGGTCAGGGCGTCCACCGTACGCCCGGGTTCACCCGCCCCGACCAGTCGAAGACCGCCATGTTGTCCCACTGATTACCGGTGCCGTTGATGTTGGCCGGGTCCCAGCCGTTGCCGCGGACGGCGTACCAGGTCGGTTCCCAGTAGAAGACGCCGATGGCCCCCGCGTTGCGGGCGGTGTTCTGCACCCAGTCGAACTCCTGGGCCTGCCCGAACCAGGTCGCGCTGATGCCGTCACAGGTCGCGTCGCCGATGGCGTTCGGCTCGCTGTCCGCGTTGTTCCGGGTGAAGGGGTACGCGGTCTCCACGATCACCACCGGCTTGCCGTAGCGCCCACGCAGGTCGACGATGTTGTTGTAGAGGTTCGCCAGGCTGCCGTGCCACATGCAGTAGTACGACTGCGCGGTGATGTCCCACTGCACACCCTGCGCTCGGATGCCGTCGTAGAACCATCGGGCGTTGGCGTTGCTGTCGGCGTTGGCGGTATGGATCATCACCGGGATGCCGCTGCCGCACGCCTTCGTCGCGTTGTAGCCCTGCTTCAGCAGGCCGGCCAGCGGGGCGAAGTCGTTGTTGACGACCTTGCCCTCGTTCCACAGCATCCCGACGTTGATCTCGTTGCCGATCTGCACACTGTCCGGCAGGGTGCCCTGCCCCCGCAGGCTGGAACAGACGTCGTAGGTGAAGGCGTAGACGTCGGTACGCAGTTGGCTGAGGCTGTGGCCGACCCAGGCGGCCGGCTTGTACTGCTTTCCCGGGTCGGCCCAGGTGTCGGAGTAGTGGAAGTCGATGAGCACCTTGAGGCCCTTCGCCCTGGCCGCCCTGGCCTGACCCAGCACCGCGCTCTTGTTGTTGTAGCCGCTGACCGGGTTGTTCCAGACGCGCAACCGGACGTAGTTGACGCCGACGGACTTCAAGATGTCCAGTGGGTCGCGGGCGACGCCACCGGCGTCGTAGTACCCGGCGCCCAGATCCAGGCTGCGCTGCAACGACGAGACGTCGGCACCCCGCATGGTGAGCGTGTTCGCGGCGGAGGCGGGCGCGGGCGCGCCGCCGAGCGTGCTGGCGACGCCGATCTTGGCGATCTCCTCGACGAAGCGCACCCCGGCGTTGACGAAGAACGAGATCCGCTGGACCACGTCGCCCATCCGTTCGGCGGGCACCTGAGC
>NZ_JBEYSL010000015.1:0-31995 GCF_040642735.1 Micromonospora sp. NPDC047753
GCAAGCGCGAGGCGGACCGGATCATCAGCGAGCCCCGGCGGCCCCCATCGGGCCGGTCGACCCGCGCGGGTGGCGCGACTACCCGACCGGTCCGGCTCTGCTGCGGGCGCTCGCCGACGGCCGGGCGCCCCGCGCGGTCTGGTCGGCGCTGCCCGGTGAGGACTGGGCGGCCCGGTACGCCGACGCGGTGGCGGCCACCGTCGCCGGTGGGCGCGGCGCCGTGGTCGTGGTGCCCGACGCGCGGCTGCTGCCGTCGGCGAAGCTGGCGGTGATGCTGTCCGGCGAGTCCGTGGCGCCGACCAGACGCCGGCCGTAGACGATGCGGACACCCGCCGCCTCGGTCCGCTCGCGCAGCAGTCGTTGCAGGTCCGTGCGCTTGACCGCGCGGCTCGGCGGCAGATCGGGCAGGTGCTCGAAATCGCCGAACGGCCGGCCTCGGCCGTCCGTCATCACGGTACGGCGGATGGGGCTGCCAAGGCGGTGCACGTCGTCCTCGACCCCGACGATGCCGAGCGCGTCGATGCCGTTGGGCGCCAGCATCAACTCGCCGCCGACATCGTCGGACGGCCGGTCGTACGCCTCGAACACGGTCGGCTCGATGCCTGCCCGGTGCAACGCGAGTGCCGCCACACTGCCGGCGATGCCGCTACCGATGATCATGGCTGTTCTGGCCTGTGTCATGCCGCTTCCTCCGGGTCGACGCCCCACACTGCCTCGCGATGGAGCTGGTGTGTGGCCTTCGTACCCGTTTCCCATCAGATGCCGTCTTCCAAAGTGCTGTGGCGGGTGCCCGTTACGACGAGACCGGGTGGGTGGCGAACAGCCACCCACCCGGTCGTCACGGTTCATTTGAAGGAGAGGCCCTTCGCCTTCATCGAGGACTTGAGCGTGCTCAGGGCTTTGGGCCCCATCCCGTGCAGCTCCTTGACCTCGGACTCGCTGATCTTGGTGAACTGCTCCAGCTTGGTGTAGCCGGCACCCTCGAGCGCCCGCAGCGCGGGCTTGCCCAGTGAGCTCGGCAGATCAGTGCCTTGCGCCATCGTGTGACTCCCTTCGGTTCTTTGGACGCGCCCGTCCGGCGTTCATGGTGCCCCAGTGGCGGTGCGAAGACGGTCCGGAAACGTTCCGGTCCCGGTGAGTCGCCACCCGCGCCACGCGTACGCGTTCGTGCGCAGTCGCCCTGAACATCCCGGCGGCGAAGATCCACACTGCCCCGCAGCGCACTGACGAAGGTGCATCACCCTCCGTGCGAGGTCGACCATGGAGACGTTTTCCGGGGATTGGCGCACGGGCCCCGCCTGCAGAGAACCGACGCCGATCCAGGCCACACACCGCCGCCCGGCTCGCACCGGCCCGACGCCATCCGTACGCCCGATCGAGAGGACTTCACGGTGACCGGACCCGACCCGATCCCCGCCCTGACCGCTGACGGTGACGAGCTGGACCGGCTGCTCGCCGGCCTGGACGACACACAGTGGAAGCTGGACACCCCGGCTCCCGGTTGGACCATCGCCCATCAGGTGGCCCACCTGGCCGCGACATTCCGGCTGGCCGGTTTCGCCGCCGCGGACCCGGACGGCTTCCGCGCCCGCGTCGCGACGATGAGCGGTGACTTCGACCGCAACGTCGACGTCGCGCTGTCGGCCTATCTCTCCGACCCGCCGCACGTCCTGCTCAACCGGTGGCGGGAGGAACGCACCAACGCCGAGAAGGCTCTCGCCGCCGTGCCGGACGGTCAAGTGGTGCCCTGGCTGGTGCGGCCACTGCCCGCGCCGGTGCTGGCCTGCGCCGGAATGATGGAGCTGTTCGGCCACGGTCAGGACATCGCCGACACGCTCGGCGTGCGTCAGGTGCGGACGGACCGGATCCGGTTCCTGTGCGGCTTCGCGGTGCGCACCTGGGACTTCGGCTATCAGGCTCGCGGCGAGTCGACCCCCGACGTCGAGTTCGGCTACACGCTCACCGCTCCGTCCGGCGCCGTCTGGCGGTTCGGCCCGGAGGACGCCGAGCAGCGGATCTCCGGGCCGGCCGAGGACTTCTGCCTGCTCGTCACGCGTCGCCGGCACCGCGACGACCTGTCCCTGACCGCGACGGGGGCCGACGCCGAGCACTGGCTGGACATCGCCCAGGCGTACCGCGGGCCGGCCGGTGCGGGTCGCACGCCGGGACAGTTCGGCCGGTCCTGATCATGCCGGATGCACCTCGTTCCAGCAGCGCAACCACGAAGGCGCTGCGCGACACCCGCTGTTGCCAGGATGACGGCATGACCGTCGCGCCGCACGCCGCGGACTTCCTGCTGGGCGACGCGGCACAGCGGCACGCCGGATCCGCACGCCTGGCGGCGCTGGGACCGGTGCACCGGGTGACGCTGCCGTCCGGCGGTCCGGCGTGGCTGGTGGTCGGGTACGACGAGGTGCGCCGGTGCCTGGCCGACACCCGCTTGGAGGGCCGCACCGGCGCGGTAGCCGACCGGCGCGGTCTTTCCGAGCGGCTCCGCCTCGGCATGAACAATCACATGCTGAACCGGGAACCGCCGGACCACACCCGCCTGCGCAGGCTGATCTCCGCGGCGTTCACCCGGCGCCGGATGGAGGACATGCGGCCACGCATCGAGCGGATCGCCGAGGATCTGCTGGATGCGATGGCCGGCGAGGACGAGGTCGACCTCGTCGCGGCGTACGCGTTGCCGCTGCCCATCCGGGTGCTCGGCGGGCTGCTCGGCATCCCCGAGTCCGACGACGCCGCCTTCCACCGCTGGACGACCACACTGACGGCGAGCGCGCTGAGCCTCGCCGAGCTGGAGGCGGCCGCCGGGGAGATGCTGGACTACGCCCAGGGCCTGCTGCGCGACAAACGCCGCGCGCCGGGTGACGACCTCCTCTCCGCCCTGGCATCGGTGCGGGACGGCGGTGACCGGCTCACCGAGGACGAGCTCACCTCCATGGTGTTCCTTCTGCTGATCGCCGGACACGAAACCACCGTCAACCTGATCGGCAACGCGATGCTGGCGCTGCTGACCGACCGCCCGCAGCTCGAGCGGCTGCGCGCCGATCCGGACCTGGTGGCGGACGCCGTGGAGGAGGTTCTCCGGTACGAGAGTCCCGTGCAGGTGGCCGCCCGGCGGGCGCGGCAGCCGGTGGCCGTCGGCGGGGCCACCATACCGACCGGCGCGGTGGTGCTGGTCTCGCTGCTGGCGGCCAATCGCGATCCGGAGCGGTTCGCCGAGCCGGCCACGCTGCGCGTCGACCGGCCGCAGAACGCGCACGTGGCGTTCGGGCACGGACTGCACCACTGCATCGGCGCGCCGCTGGCCCGGCTGGACGCGACGATCGCCATCCGCGCGCTGGTGCGCCGCTATCCGCACCTGCGGCTGGCCAACCCGGCCGAATCGCTGGCCTGGCGGGCGAGCGTCGTCATGCACGGCCTGAACGCGCTGCCCGTGCGGCTGCGCTGATCTCCCCGTCGCCCCAACCGATCTGGAAAGGAGGAGGCGTGACCGCGAACACCCAGGGTCTGGAGCCGGCCGAGGCCGGCCCGACCGTGGCCGACCTGATCCGGGCGCAGGCCCGGCGGCATCCCGAAGCGATCGCCGTGTCGGACGGCGACGTCGAGCTCACCTACGGCGAGCTGGCACGCCGCGCGGCCGGTGTGCGGGCGGCGGTACGGGCGTACGGTGCCGGGCCTGGACGACCGGTGGCAGTGCTCGCGTCCCCCGGCGCGGACCTGGTCGTCGCACTCGTCGGCGCGCTCGGTTCGGGGGCGCCGATGGTGTGCCTCGCCGGCACCGGGACCGCGCACGCCGCGCTCGCCGATCTGGGGCCGGCGTGCGTACTCACCGACTCGGACCCGGACGATCCGGTACGGCGGGCGGTCGACGCGAGCGGCGTGCCCGTGCTGGACCTCGCCGGGATCCCCGGCGCCACCGACACCACGGTGTCCGCCGTCGCTCCGGACGCGACCGCCTACGTGGCGTACACGTCCGGCACCACCGGTCGACCCAAGGGCATCCGGCAGACCCACGCCGCGCTGGCCCAGTTCACCGGATGGTTCGCCGCCGAGTTCGGCATCGGTGCCGGCACCCGGCTGGCGCAGTGGGCGGCACCCGGCTACGACGCCTGCCTCGTCGAGGTGTTCGCGGCCCTGCGCGGGGGCGCCACGGTGTGCCCGGTGCCGTGGCGAATACGCGCGGACCCGGATCGCCTGGTGCCGTGGCTGTCACGTGAGCGCGTGACAGTGCTCCAGACCGTGCCGAGCTTCGCCCGTGAGCTGGAGCCGCTGCTCGACGGCGATCCGGCGTCGACCCGGCTGGCCGCCCTGCTGCTCGCCGGCGAGGCGCTGCCTGGCCCGCTCGCCCGCCAGCTCCGGGCGCGGCTGCCGCGGACCAGGCTCGTCAACCTGTACGGACCGACCGAGACCATCCTCGCCACCTGGCACGAGGTGTCCGTCGCGGACACCGGTCCCGGCACCGTCGCGATCGGTCGGCCCATCCCCGGACGGGACCTGCTCGTGCTGGACGACCGCGACCGCCCGTGCCCGCCGGGCGAGATCGGTCACCTGGTGATCCGCAGCCGGTACGTCACCACCGGGTACGTGGGGGCGGCGGCCGCGGACAACGGGGTGTTCCACCCGCCGGCCGGCGTCGACGGCGTCACCCCGCACTACCGGACCGGTGACCTCGGCCGGTGGCGCCCGGACGGTGTGCTGGAGTTTCACGGCCGCCGGGATTTGCAGATCAAGATGTACGGCGTCCGCATCGAGCTCGCCGACGTCGAGGCCGCCCTGTCCGCGGACGAAGCCGTGGCCGCCTGCGCCGTGGTGCCCGTGACCGGCTACGACGGCCTGGTCGTCCGCCTCGACGCCTACGTCGTACCCGGCCCAGGCGGGACCCCGGACCACTGGCGCTCGGCACTGCGCCGCCGGTTCGGCGATCCCGTCCTGCCGGTCACCTTCACCACCGTGGATTCCCTGCCGCGCAACACCGGCGGCAAGGTCGACCGGCGCGCCCTGGCCGGCCTCCGTACCGGAAGAACGAAACACCGCGATCCGATGGAGTGTGCACTGTGACCCTTGTCGAGACCCAGACGACCGTCGACTTCGACGGCGAGACCGTCGGCGTGCCCGATGTGTGGAAGGTCGCGGTGGACCGCGTCCGCTGCGGCGTGAACCGGGACGCGCTGGGCCGTGCGGCCAGCAGCCGGGCCATGTTCGAGGACACCGTACGACGCGGTGAGCCGGTGTACGGCGTCACCACCGGTTACGGCGAGATGGTCTACATGCTCGTCGACACCTCGAAGGAGGTCGAGCTCCAGACCAACCTCGTGCGCAGTCACAGCGCCGGCGTGGGGCCGGACTTCGCCGAGGACGAGGCCCGGGCGATCGTGGCGGCCCGGCTCAACGCCCTCGCCAAGGGATATTCCGCGGTCCGCCCCGAGGTGCTGGAGCGGCTGGCGCTGTATCTGAACGAGGGCCTGACGCCGGCCATCCCGCAGATCGGCTCGCTGGGAGCCAGCGGTGACCTGGCTCCGCTGGCACACATCGCCTCCACCCTCATCGGCGAGGGTTATCTGCTGCGTGGTGGTAGCCGCGTGCCGACCGGCCCGGTGTTGCGCAAGCTCGGCATCGAGCCGCTGGAGCTCCGCTTCAAGGAGGGCCTCTCACTGATCAACGGCACCTCGGGCATGACCGGCCTGGGCTGCCTGGTGGCCAAGCGCGCGCTCGACCAGGTTCGCCAGGCGGAGGTCGTCACCGCGCTGGTGTTGGAGACGATGCGTGCGTCAACCAGTCCGTTCCTCGCCGAGGGCCACGACATCGCGCGCCCGCACCGCGGCCAGATCGACACCGCGGCGAACATGCGGGCCCTGATGCGGGGCAGCGGGTTGGCGCTGGAGCACGAGGACCTGCGCCGGCAGCTGCAGGCGACCGAGCGGGCCGCGAACGGCGTCTCCCGTACGGAGATCTACATGCAGAAGGCGTACACGCTGCGGGCCATCCCGCAGGTGGTGGGCGCCGTCCGGGACACCGTGTACCACGCCATGGAGAAGCTGGAGACCGAGGTCAACTCGGCCAACGACAATCCCCTGTTCTTCGTCGGCAAGGAGGTTTTCCACGGCGCCAACTTCCACGGCCAGCCGATCGCCTTCGTGATGGACTTCCTGACCATCGCGCTCACCCAGCTCGGGGTGTTCTCCGAGCGGCGCACCAACCGACTGCTGAACCGGCATCTCAGCGACGGGCTGCCGGAGTTCCTCGTGGCCGGCGATCCCGGCCTGAACAGCGGGTTCGCCGGCGCGCAGTACCCGGCCACCGCGCTGGTCGCGGAGAACCGCACCATCGGGCCGGCCAGCACCCAGAGCGTGCCGTCCAACGGCGACAACCAGGACGTGGTCAGCATGGGCCTGATCGCCGCCCGCAACGCCCGGCGGGTGCTGGAGAACAACGACCGCATCCTCGCCGTGGAGTTCCTGGCCGCGGCGCAGGCGGTGGACCTGCGGGGTGGGCCCGACGGGCTGAGCCCGGCCGCCCGGGCCACCTATGACACCGTCCGCGGCCTCGTGTCCACGCTGAGCGAGGACCGCTACATGTCCGACGACATCGAGCGGACCGCCGAGGCGCTGTCGCGCGGGGTGTTCCTGACGGAGCTGGAGCGCGCCGATGTCGTGCTGCGCTGACGGGGCTACGGGCAGGGCCGCCGCCACCACCACGCCGGCCCCGGCCGACCGGGCTCAGTGGCTGGCCGCCCGTAAGGCGCTGCTGGAGCGGGAGAAGGAACTGACCCGGGCCCGCGACGCGGTGACCCGGGAGCGGCAGGCGCTGCCCCTGCTGACCGTCGACACGGACTACACCTTCATCGCCCCGGGCGGGCGCCGGCTGAGTCTGCTCGACCTGTTCGAGGGCCGGCGCCAGCTCATCACGTACCACTTCATGGGTTCGTTGGAAGGGTACGGCTGGTGTCCGATCTGCTCGTTCTGGGTGGACAACATCGGTCACCTGGCACACCTGCACGCACGGGACACCACGCTGGTGGTGGTGTCACCGGAGCCGCCAGCGGAGACGGAGCAGTTCGTCAAGCGGATGGGCTGGACCGTGCCGTTCGTCTCCTGCCACGGCACCACGTTCTACGAGGACTTCCACGTGCGCCTCGACGACGACGACCCGGAGCCGGAGATGCCCGGCGTCAGCACGTTCCTGCGCGAGGGCGACGTGGTGCGCTACGCCTACTCCACCTACCGGCGCGGTAGCGACCTGCTCAACAACACCTACAACTACCTCGACCTCACCCCGCTGGGTCGCCAGGAAGATCACCTGGAGGACAAGATGGACTGGGTCCGCCACCACGACGACTACGAGAGGTGGTGAGCGGATCATGATCAACGTGTTTCAGCCGTCCCTCGGCGAGGCGGAGCTGAACGCCATCGCAGAGGTGTTCGGCAGCAACTGGGTCGGCAAGGGACCGCGCACCGCGGCGTTCGAGGCGGCCTTCGCCGGCCACCTCGGCGTGGACACCGGCAGGGTCACAGCGGTGAACTCGTGCACCGAGGCGACGTTCATCGCGATGCAGCTCGCCGGTGTGGGGCCCGGCACCGAGGTGGTGCTGCCGACCGTGAGCTTCGTCGGCGCGGGCAACGCCATTGCGGCGCACGGTGCCCGTCCGGTCTTCTGCGACGTGGATCCGCACACCCTCAACCCCACCGTCGACGACGTGGCGGCGGCACTCACTCCGCGCACCCGCGCAGTGCTGGCGCTGCACTACGGTGGCCGGCCCGGTGACATCGCGGGCATCGCCGAGCTGTGCCGGGAACGCGGGATCCTCCTCATCGAGGACGCCGCCTGTGCGGTGGACTCCAGCGTGGACGGCGTGCCCTGCGGCACGCTCGGCGACATCGGCGTGTGGAGCTTCGACGCACAGAAGATCGTCGTGGCCGGGGACGGCGGCATGCTCACCGCCCGCGATCCCGACCTGGTGGCGCGGGCCGCCAAGCTCGCGTACTTCGGTCTGGAGCAGTTCAGCGGCTTCTCCCAGGCCCGGCGCTCGGCGCACCGATGGTGGGACTTCGACATCTCGTCGTTCTCCAGGCGTTCGATCATGAACGACATGCAGGCCGCCGTCGGCCTGGTGCAACTGGGCCGACTGCCGGACTTCGCCGACCGGCGGCGAACTGTCGAGGCTCGCTACGACAGCGGCCTCGCCGACGTGCCCGGTCTGACCCTGCCCCCGCCGCTGCCTCCCGGCCAACGCAGCTCGCACTACCTGTACTGGGTGCAGATGGACGAGGGCATCCGCGACGACGTGGCCAGCGATCTGTACGCCCAGGGCATCTACACGACGTTCCGCTATCCCATCCTGCACCGGGTGGCCGCGTACGGGTCGGCAGCGCGGCTGCCCCGGGCCGAGCGGGCCGCCGAACGCACCCTGTGCCTGCCGATGCACCAGGCGCTCACCGACGACGACGTGGACGCGGTCGTCGCGGCACTGCGCGCATCCCTCGCCCGTCGGCTCGGCCGGCACACCGTCGCGGCGGGAGACACCCGGTGACCGGCCAACACACGGTGACCTCGGCCGCCTACGACGCCGACGTGGCCGAGATCTACGACCTGCTGTACGCGGGACGGGGCAAGGACTTCGCCGCCGAGGCGGACGCCGTGGCGCGCGTAATCCGCGAGCGCCGGCCGCAGGCCCGGTCCGTGCTGGACGTGGCCTGCGGGACCGGCGAGCACCTGCGGCGGCTGGCGGCGACCTTCCTGGAGGTGGCCGGACTCGAACTGTCCCCAGCGATGTGCACTGTGGCGCAGGCCAAGCTGCCGGCCTGCGCCGTCCACGTCGGCGACATGCGGTCGTTCGCGCTGGGCCGCGAATTCGATGCCGTGTGCATCCTGACCGGCACCATCGGCTACGCCCACGACGTCGACGAGCTCTCTGCGACGGTCCGGACGATGGCCGCGCACCTCGTTCCCGGTGGCGTACTGGTGATCGACCCATGGTGGTCCCCGGACACGTTCCTCGACGGGCACGTCGCCCACGACGTGGTCCACGACGACACCCGTACCGTCGTGCGGGTCTCGCACTCGGCGCGGCAGGGGCAGGCGGCCCGGCACGAGGCGCACTACGTCGTCGCCGACGACGGCGGTATCCGGCACTTCTCCCACGTGCAGATGCTGACCCTGTTCACCCGGGAGGACTATCTCGAGGCCCTGCGGTCGGCGGGCTGTACCGCCGAGCATCTCACCGATGCCGGCGGCCTGCCCGGCCGCGGCCTGTTCGCCGGGGTCCGCCGATGACCTACACCGCCGAGTTCGCCGAGATCTACGAGTTCATCTACCGCAGCCGGGGCAAGGACTGGGCCGCCGAGGCGGAGACCCTGACCCGGTTGATCCGCGACCGGCGTCCGGAGGCCGCCAGCCTGCTCGACGTGGCCTGCGGGACGGGCGCACACCTGGCCACCTTCGCCGACACCTTCGACGAGGTGGCCGGCGTGGAGCTGTCCGAGCCGATGCGTGCGACGGCCCGGACGCGCCTACCCGGGGTGCCCGTGCACGACGGCGACATGCGCGACTTTCGCCTGGGCCGCCGCTTCGACGCGGTCACCTGCATGTTCAACGCCATCGGCTACCTGGGCTCGGTGGCCGAGCTGCGTCAGGCCGTGGGGTCAATGGCGCAGCACCTGGAGCCGGGCGGCGTGCTGGTGGTGGAGCCGTGGTGGTTTCCCGAGCGGTTCCTCGACGGTCATCTGGCCGTCGACTCCGACACCGACGGGACGCGGGCGGTGGCCCGGATGTCACACACCACCCGCACCGGGCGGATGTCGCACCTGGAGGTGCGCTTCCTGGTGGGGGACGCGGGCGGTATCCGAGAGTTCACCCAGACGTCGCACCTCATGCTGTTCAGCCGCGACGAGTACCTGGGTGCGTTCGCGGACGCCGGCTGCCCGGCCGAGTTCCTGGATGACGGGCTTACCGGGCGCGGCCTGTTCGTCGGGCAGCGCGGCTGAGACGAAGGAGAGCGACGATGCGCTACACCCGACTCGGCCGTACCGCCCTGGAGGTCAGCCCGCTGTGCCTGGGCACGCTCAATCTCGGTGTGCGCACCACGCGCGAAGAGGCGTTCCGCCTCATGGACGAGGCGCTGGACCACGGCATCAACTTCTTCGACACGGCTAACCACTACGGCTGGCAGGTGCATCGAGGGCTGACCGAGGAACTCATCGGCGCATGGTTCGACCAGGGCGACCGCCGGCGGGAGAAGGTGGTGCTGGGGACCAAGGTGTTCAACCCGATGAGCGACTGGCCCAACGACCGCGGGTTGTCCGCCCGGCACATCGTCGCCTCCTGCGAGGACTCCCTGCGGCGGCTGCGCACCGACTGGATCGACCTGTACCACATGCACCACTTCGATCCGCACGCCGGCTGGGACGAGATCTGGCAGGCGATGGAGATGCTGACCGGCCAGGGCAAGATCCGGTACGTCGGCTCCTCGAACTTCGCCGGGTGGCACATCGCGGCGGCGCGGGAGACGGCGACCCGACGCGGTCACCTCGGGCTCGTCGTCGAGCAGTGTGCCTACAACCTGGTGGCCCGGCAGGCCGAGACGGAGGTGATCCCGGCGGCCCAGGCGTACGGCGTCGGGGTGTTCGCCTGGTCCCCGCTGCACGGCGGGCTGCTCGGCGGCGCACTCCGGAAGCTGGCCGACGGCACCGCGGTGAAGACGGCGCAGGGGCGCGCGATGCGGGCCCTGGAGGACCGGTACGAGGCCGTCGCCGACTACGAGAAGTACTGTGCCGGTCTCGGGCTGGACCCGGCCGAGGTGGCGCTCGCCTGGGTACTGGGCCGGCCCGGACTGACCGGAGCGGTGATCGGTCCACGCACCCTGGCGCACCTGCACGGTGCCCTCGCCGCCCTCGACAGCCCGCTCGACCCCGCGGTGATCCGGCGCCTGGACGAGCTGTTCCCCCCGGTCGCCGGCGCCAGCCCGCCGGCGGGCTGGTGAATCACCTCGAACCCGAAGGAGAGACCCGCCATGCGTGTCCTGTTCGTCGCTCCCCCGGACCTGAAGTCACACCTCTACATCATGACGCCGCTGGCCTGGGCGCTGCGCACCGCCGGCCATGACGTGCGCGTCGCCTGCCAGCCGGGCTCGACCGAGGCGCTGGCGCAGGCGGGGCTCACCGCCGTCCTGGCCGGTGAGCCCATGGCCGAGACGCTGGCCGAGGTCGACGAGATGTCCGAGCCGCCGAAGCGCCAGGCCGCACCGGCAACGCTGCCGGTGCAGACCGACTACGCCCGGGACGATCCGTACGCCGAGCTTGAGTACCTCACCACGAACCTCCTCCCGTTCCTGCACACCGACGCGATGCTCACCGACCTGATCGGCTTCGCCCGCGCCTGGCGGCCGGACCTGGTGCTCTGGGACGCGATGACCTACGCCGGACCGGTGGTGGCCCGGGCCTGCGGCGCGGCGCACGCGCGCATCCTGTTCGGCACGGACGCCTTCGTGCAGCTCTGGGAGGCGGTACGGGCGGCCGGCGGGTCCCGGCCGGACCCGATGCGCGCCTGGCTGGAGCCGCTGCTGCGCACGCACGGCGGCGGCGCGTTCGCCGACGACGTCGTGCACGGCCAGTGGACGATCGACACCATGCCGCCGTGGACCTGGCGCCCCAGCGCCCCGCACTACATCCGCATGCGTCACCTCGCCTTCAACGGCCCCTCGGTGGTGCCGCGGTGGCTCTACGAGCCGCCGGTCCGGCCGCGGGTCTGCGTCACGCTGGGCATGACCCACCGCGAGGCGGACGTCGCCGAGGCCTCCGCCGTGGACCTGCTCGAGGCGGTGGGCGACCTCGACATCGAGGTGGTCGCCACGATGAGCGCGGAGCAGCTCGCCTCGGTGCCGCGGATACCGGACAACGTGCGGGTGGTCGACTTCGTGCCGATGAACGTCCTGCTGCCGACGTGCAGCGCCATCGTGCACCACGGCGGATCCTCGACGATGGCCTCAGCCTTCGAGCACGCCGTACCGCAGCTCATCGTGCCGAGCGCGTACTGGAGCGAGAAGTGGTTCGGCCCGGTGGCGCAGGCGAACGGGCTGCAGGAGCGTGGCGCCGGGGTGTGGCTGGCCTACGACTCCGACCACCTCACTCCCGCGGGGCTCCGCGAGGACCTGATGCGGGTCCTCAAGGACCCGTCGTTCAAGGAGAACGCGGTCCGCCTGCGTACCGAGATGATGGGTCTGCCCACGCCCAACGAGGTGGTGCCCGCCGTGGAGAAGTTGACTGCGGCGTACCGGCGGGCGGGCTGAGGCAGGGCTGTGCGCCTCCGCGCGGACGGGGGCGGGCCGGCGGAGGCGCACAGCCTGTTCGGGGGTTAACGCAGCGGTTCCAGCAGCACCACCGGGATCTCCCGGGATGCCTTCTTCTGGTAGCGGCGGTAGGTGGAGAAAATCCCGGCCATCTTCTCCCACAGCGCGGGCCGCTCGGCCTCAGCGGCGACCGACGCCTTGGCCTGGAAGGTCTCGCCGTACACCTGCACGGACACCTCCGGTTCGGCACAGAGGTTCAGGTACCAGGCGGGATTCGCCTCCTGGCCGCCCGCCGAGGCCACCACCACGTACCGGTCGCCGTCCCGCCCGTAGATCAGTGCGGTGCGGCGCAGCTTGCCCGTCCGGCGGCCCCGCGTCGTCAGTAGCAGGGTGGGCAACTTGCCCTGGAAGTCGTGTCCCTTGGCGCCATCGGTCTCCACATAGGAGCGCACGTGGTCGGCCACCCACTTGGTGGGACTGTCGTGGATCTCTTCGTCAGCCATGTGTCATCCCTGTTCTCCGTCGAGCAGTCGACGATAGCGTTCGACCAGCGCCGGAGGTGCCGGATCGGGGCCGGGTGGCACGACCTCGCGGCCGGCCAGGTGATCTTCGAGCAGGTCGAGGCCGGAGTGCCAGCCAGCCGCGCTGTAGGCGATGTGGCCCGGGTCGGCCACGGTGGTCAGCAACGTGAGGTCGGTCCCGTCCCCGGCGGCGGACAGGTCCCAGCGCAGGGTGTCCGGACCCCAGGTGTACGCGAAGAGGTGGGGCGGGTCGACGGCGAGGACCTGGCCCGGCTCCGTGTCGCCACCGGGCCAGGTGAACGTCATCGCGGCGCCAGCCTCCGGCACCAGCTCGACGGTCATCGGCGTCCACCAGGCGTTGACCTGATCCGGTTCGACGAGGCACCGCCACACTGCGGCGACCGGTGCCGGATAGCGGCGCCGCAGCCGCACGCTGGGCCGTGCGCTGTCCCGGCACAGCGTCACCTGGGTGCCATCCACGTCGAGTGACATGGTTACTCCTTCCGCGATGCCCGGCGGGCCAGGCCCGCCGGGCATCGGCGTCAGCGATGAGGCGGAACGGTCTGCGGGGCGTCGTCGGTGCGGCCGGCCTCGACGCCGGCGGCGTCCGCGGCCGTAGCCTGCTCGGCAAGCGGCGGAATGTCGGTCGGCGGCGTCATCTCGCTCAGCTCGGTGTGCCGCAGTGCGAAGTACGCGAAGATGGCCAGGCCGATCATCAGCGCCGCGCTGACCCAGGCGACGTTGTTCAGACCGACGGTGAACGCGGCCCGCGCCGGCGCCAGCAGGTCGGGGAACTGCGCTGACAGCACGCTGGCGGGGGCGATGCCCTCGCGGGCGGCCTCCACCACGTCCGGCGGCACCGTGTCGGGCACGGTGTCCGCCAACTCGCTGCGGTAGGTCGCCATGCCGATGCTGCCGAGCGTGGCGATGCCGATCGAGATACCGAACTCGTTGCTGGTCTGCTGCAACGACGACGCGGAGCCGATCCGGTCCGGCGGCGCGGCGCCCATCACCAGCATGGTGCCCAGCGACGAGGGCAGGCCCATACCGAACAGCAGCACCGCGAAGCCCGCGACGAGCAGCCCGAGACCGTCGACGCTCTCCACCTGGGCCAGGATCAGATAGCCCACCACCCCGATGCCGAGCCCGAGCGCGATCACCCGACCCGCCTTCAGCTTGGCGGTGAGGCCCGGCGCCAGGAACAACGCGATGATCATTGCCAGGGACGGCGGCAGCAGCCACAGGCCCGCCCGCAGCGGTGACAGCCCCTCGATCACCTGGAGGAACTGGGTCACCAGCAGAGACGCGCCGCCGTTGAGCGCGCTGACCAGCAGGCCGAGGATGAGCGCGGCGCGCAGCGTCGCTATGCCGAACAGGCGCAGGTCGAGCAGCGGGTCGGTGAGGCTCCGCTGCCGCCGCACGAAGAGCACGCCGACCAGAACGCCGAACACCATGGCGAGCAGCGCCGGTGCCGTGAAGCCGTCCTGGGCGAGCTTCTTCAGCCCGTACACCAGCGAGATCATCGCGACCAGGGACATGGCGACACTGAGCAGGTCGAGCTTGCCAGCGCCCGGGTTGCGGCGCTCCGGCAACAGCACCGGCGCCACCACCAGGACGAGGACCATGATCGGGACCGCGAGCAGGAACGCCGAGCCCCACCAGAAGTACTCGAGCATGATGCCGCCGACCAGGGGCCCGAGCATCAGGCCGCCCATGAAACAGCTCATCCACGACGCGATCGCCATGCCGCGCTGCGCCGGGTCCCGGAACATGTGCGTGATCAGGGCCAGGGCGGCGGGCATTCCTGCCGCACCGGCCACGCCGAGCAGGGCGCGGGCGCCGATGAGCATCTCCGGCGTCGTGGCGTACGCCGCCAGCAGCGACGCCGCGGCGAACGCGGCGGAGCTGATCAACAGCATCCTGCGGTTGCCGAAACGGTCACCGAGCGTGCCCATGGTGACCAGCAGGCCGGAGGTGAGGAACCCGAAGATGTCCACGATCCACAACTGCTGGGTCGTGGTGGCGCCGAGGTCGGCGCTGAGATGCGGTAGTGCGAGATACAGGACCGTGAGGTCCACCGAGGCCAGCAGGGTGGGCAGGCAGAGAACCGCCAACCCGATCCATTCCCGGCGGCCCGCCCGCGGCACGGCCGCAGTGGTGCCTTCGGTTGTCATCGAATTCCTTCCTGAAGTTTCCCGAGTCGGGTGTCGGTCGGCGCCACGCGTCCGCGCCGCAACGTGTCGGCCCACCAGATGAGCTGTTCGAGCATGCGACCGGCCGCGACCGTCAGACCGGGATCGACCGGCCGGCCGGCGAGGTCGAAGGCGGACCGGTGGTGAGGGATGGTCACCGGGTCGCGCACCGTCATCGCGTCCAGGTCGGTGAACACCTGGCGCAGATGGTCCACCGCCCGCAGCCCCGCGGCCGGACCGCCATAGCAGACAAAGCCAACGGGCTTGCGCCGCCATTCGTCGCGGAACCAGTCGATGGCCGTCTTCAACGACCCGGGGAAGCTGCCGTTGTACTCCGGTGTGACGACGACGAACGCGTCCGCGGCGGCCAGCCATGGTGCGAGGTCGCGAACGGCGGGCGGAGCCGGGTCGCCGGCGACCTCGGGCAGGCGGGCCTCGGCGAGGTCGATCACGTCCGCCTCGATGCGCCCACCACGGTTGGTCTCGTCGCACAGCCAGCGCGCCGGGACCGGACCGAACCGGCCTCGGCGGATGCTGGCGATGACGATCACCAACCGCAGATGGTTCTCGCTCATCCTGGCGTCACCTCTCCCCGGCTCGCCGGCTTCCCGCAGCAGTGGTCAGCCTTCCGTGCCGGGGTTCCGGTTCGGTTCCGGCCGGACGTGCGCCGGCCGGAACCCCCGGGTCACCGCTGGGCGGCGATCTTCTCGAGAACCGGCACGATCTCGCTCGGTGCCGGCTCGGCGAGCATCTCGCCCCGGATCCGGTCCGCGGCCGCCCGGAACTCCGGCTCGTGCACCAGCCGCAGGACGTTGTCGCGGATCGCCTCGGGCGTCGCCTGGTCGAGCGTCAGATCCAGGCCGGCGCCCTGCTCGCGCAACATGTCGGCGCGCACGACGGCGTCCCACAGGTCGGGGACGAGAGTCAGCTGCGGCACGCCGTACGCCATCGCCGTCGACACCACGCCGGCACTGCCGATGTGCACGACGGCCGAGCAGCTGGGCAGCAGCGCGTGCATCGGCACGAAGTTCACCACCCGGACGTTGGGCGGCACGTCGGCCAGTTCGCTCTCGTCGACGGCCAGCGTCGCGACCACCTCGACGTCGGCGTCGGCGAAGAGCTTGAGCGTCGAGACCGGGATCGGGTCGTAGCCCAGCATGTAACGCATCGAGATGCCGGCGGTCACGCAGACCCTCGGACGCTCCGGGTGCTCGCGCAGCCAGCCGGGGACCCGGGCCGGACCGTTGTACGGCACATACCGGAACGGCACGATCCGCAGCCCGACGTCCAGCCGCATGCTCTCCGGCGCCTGGTCCAGGGTGTACTGCCCGGTCAGCACGTCGGCGTCATAGGTGACGCCGAACCGCTCCAGGTGCGCGGCGGCCCAGTCCTGCATCGGGTCGCGCCGCTGATCCTCGGGCTGCTCGGCGAGCAACGCCTGGAACCGGTTGTAGATGCGGGTCTGCGCGTCGGCCCCCCAGAGCAGGCGGGCGTGCGCGGCGCCGGTGACCCGGGCCGCGATGGCGCCGGCAAGGGTGAAGTTCTCCCAGATGATCAGGTCCGGCTGCCACTCCCGCGCGTACGCCACGAGGGCGTCGACCATCGGGTCGTTGAACACCTTGGCCGAGGTCTCCACGGCCTCGTCGAAGAACGCCAGCAGGGCCGGATAGTCCATGTCGGCGCCGCCGGTCCGCAATGCCGTGGTGATCCGCTCGCCCCAGGTCGGGTCGTCGGCCTTGGCCGCGATGACCGACATGAAGTCGTGGTCCTCCCCGACCTGCACGGCGGTCAGGCCGGACTGCACGACCGCGTCCATGAGGGCCGGTTGGGTGGCGACCCGGACCTCGTGGCCGGCGGTGCGCAGGGCCCAGGCCAGCGGGACCATGTTGTAGTAATGGGTGGTTTCCGCATAGGTGGCGAACAGAACGCGCATCGGTGCCCTTTCGGTCGGGTCGTCGTGTGCCCGCCTACCGTCCACCAGCCGCCCTGGCCGGGGCATCTCGCAGATTGCGCACCTCGATCGCCCGGCAGCGGGCGTAGTCCGGCAGCAACCCCGCCTCCCTTGCCTGCTCCAGGGTCGGCGCGGCGCGGTCGCGCTCGGACAGATCGTGCCCGGCGGGGTTTCCCACCGGCAGACCCAGCCGTGGATCGAGGACGGAGACGGCGCGCTCGTCAGCGGGCTCGTACTCCCGCGAGAGCAGGTACTGCATGACGGCGTCGTCGGTCAGCGCGACGAAGGCGTGGCCGACGCCGACCGGCAGGTACAGCGCGTCCATCCGGTCGCCGGTGAGCCGCACCGCGTCCCACTGGCCGTACGTGGGCGACCCCACCCGGATGTCCACCACGATGTCGAGCAGGGCGCCGTGCGCGCAGTAGACGTACTTCTCGGCGCCGGGGGGTGCGGCCGTGTAGTGCACCCCCCGAACCACCCCCCGCCGGGACCGGCTGTAGCTGGCCTGCGCGAGTGGGAACAGCGGACGGCCGGTGGTCTCGGCGAACAGGCCAGCCTGCAACGGGGTGCCGAAGAAGCCCCGGTCGTCGGGGAACACCGGCGCGGTGAAGTGCAGGGCCCCGGTCACGGCGAGCGGGCTCACTGTCACGGTGACCCCGTCAGAACCAGTAGCTGATGTACGGGCTGCGCTCCGGCACCGCCATGGCGTCCCACAGTCGCACCTTGCGCGCGTCCGGGGCGCTGATCCGGCCGGCCCGGGTGAGCGCGGCCGCCGGGGTGCCACCGAGCAGGATGACGGCCAGCGCGCCGACGCCCATCTCCAGGTCGGCCGCGGCGGTGACCGGCTCGCACGTGGCGTGCCCGTCGGTCACCTCCAGCCGGAACGTGCCGGCGGCCAGGCCCTCCGGGTCGTGCACCGTGAGCGTGAGGACGCCGTCGCAGGCCCAGCCGCGGGTGCGCAGGAGTCGTGGCACATCCAGCGGGCGGATCCAGAGGGCGTCCTGGCGGCGGACACGCATCCGTCGCGCGTCGTCGACCCACCAGCGCAGCGGGCTGTCCACCGGCATCCGCCACACGTCGATCTCGCGGACCAGGTCGACGGAGAACAGGTGCCGCCAGAGCGCGCCCTCCGCCTCCTGGTCGGCCGCGAGGAAGTCGATGACGTGCAGCTTGCTCTGCGGCGCGGACTCCGCCGTCCAGTCCGGCATGATCCGGTATGTCACCAGCCCACGGTCGTCGATCGCGGCGCAGTGCCGGGGCCCGTACCCCGGGGCACCCAGGGCGAGAGCCTCCTCCAGCGCGCCGGACGCGGGGTCGCCGGCAAGCCGGTCCCAGTAGCACGAGGGGGTGAGCACCTCCCCGGGCGTCTGCGCCGCCTGCTGGGAGTACAGCTTGTACCCGAGGTCCCGGGCCTGCGTACCGTCGATCCGACGCGGACGCAGGTCGCGGCCCGGCACGTCGTCGCGCAGGCCGACCGCCCGGACGTCGAACTCGACCGCGTCGGACCAGGTCGCCGGGCCGGAACCGAACCGGCCGTAGATCGGCCACTCGGATGCGCCCCCGACGACGATCGCCTTGCCCTCGTCGACGGCCCGCCGGTTCAGGTGCGCGACCGTGGCGCGCAGCAACCCACGCCGGGCCACCACCGGGTGCGCGGAACCACCGGTGCACGCGGCGGCCGGCACCGTGTTGCCGCCGGGGAGCACAAGGTCACGGTCGAGCGCGGTGTTGGTGGCGACGTACCGGTCCTCGTCGGCGACCGCCACGGCCCGATCCGGCGGGTGCGTGCGCCGGTAGAAGTCGAGGATCTCGGGATCGGCGCTGACCGGGTTGCCGAAGGCACCGAGCCAGCAGTCCAGCCATTCCCCGTACCGGTCGTCCGGGAGGTCGGTGACCAGCTGGTAGCCGGGAGGCAGCGTGCTCACGAGTGCGCCCCTTCGTGGGTACGGGCGCCGGCCAGCGGCGCGTCCGGGTCGGCCAGGACCCTGCCGAACAGGTCGCGGAACTCGGCCAGCATGCGGTCCACCGTGGCCTGCTCGAACCGGTCCGTGCTCGAGCTGACGGCGCAGAAGATCTCACCGTCCGGGTCGATGTCGATGGTCCACAGGATCGCGTCGTCGGGGATGCCCGGGCCCTGTGCCTGGGACAACCGCCGGCGCACCGGCGCGTACTCGACCGCACCGGCGGACCGGGTCTTCGACGCCGCGGGGTTCTGGAACACCGCGAAGCCCGGCACGACCATGCCGCCCTGTTCCAGCCCCGCGATGACGTCCGGGGCCCGCTGCGCCAGTCCGACGAACGGCACCTCGTGCGGGAACGCCTCCAGGCAGGTGGCGCGCACCCGGGCGAGGACGTCGCGGTAGGTGACGCAGCCCGAGATGTCGGTTCGCAGCGGTGACATGTTGACGAAGTAGCCGACCGTGGCCTCGGCCCACTCGTGCCGGCGGCCAGGTCCGGGGGTGAGCGTCCACACCACCCCGTCCGAGACACCGGTCATCCGCTGGAGATGGATGAGCTGCGCCGCGAAGATCACCATGAACGGTGAGCTTCCCGTCGCACGGCCCAGGCGCAGGGCGGCCGAGCCGAGCCGGGCGTCGATCTGGAAACGGTCGACGCGGGTGACGCCCGGATGGTCGGGGTTCGCCGGCCGGTCCGCGGCGATGACGACGGGGCGCGCTCCGGCCAGCCGCTCACGCCAGTACTCGAAGGACGGGTCGGAGCCGCCGGCGGCGGCATCTCCCTCGGTGCGTCGCACGTAGTCGCGATACCGCGGCGGGTCCGGCAGGTCGGGTTTGTCGCCGGCCAGGCGGGCGGCGTAACACGCGGCCAGGTCGTCCATGACGATGCCGAGTGACCACACATCGATCAGCGGGAGGTACGCGACCAGCACCAGCACCGCGTCCCGGTCGTCGAAACGGCCCAGGTACGCCCAGAGCAGGGGAAGCTCGTCAGCGTCGAAGTGACCGGACTCGGCCTCGTCGAGGAACCGCTCGGCCCGTACGCCCCGGCCGTCCGGGTCGTCGCCCAGGTCATGCACCTGGAGCCGGGCCGGGCACGGGTCCCGCACCTCCTGTTCCCAGCCGTCGGCGCCCCTGATGACCAGGGTCCGCAGTGGTTCGTGCCGGGCGATGACGTCGTCCAGAGCCCCGCGCAGCAGGTCGGCGTCGACCGGCCCGGTGAGCCGCCAGCCACCGCTGGAGATGGGGCGCGGGCCGAACCCCGCCGTGGAGCCGTCCTCCTGATGCTGCCCGCGCAGGAACTCCTGCTCGATGGAGAACGGAAAGCGGTTCTCTGCGTACACCATTCCACCGTGCCTTTCCACGTGGTCGAGCCAGCTCGGGTCAGCGCCGTTCCGCACGCGCGAGAACCGCCCGGGCGAAGGCGGCGCGTGTCGGATCCTTGAACAATTCCTCGACGGGCACGTCGATGCCGGTCCGGTCACTTATCCGCGCGACGATGCGAAAAGCCGCTATCGATTGCCCGTTCAATTCGAAGAATGTCGCGTCGGGCGGACCGGCCGCGGTGTCGAGAACGTCCTCCCAGATCGCTGTGACGTGCTTCTCGAGATCGGCGCGCGATTGTTCTGACATCCGGATCCCCTCGGCCGGGAATTCACTGTCTCGCGAGCTGAAGCATCACACGTGTTCGACCCGAGGTTCATCTCCTGCGTTGCGCAGGCTCGTCAGCGCCGGGCCATCGACCGGTCGTCGCGCAGCAGGTCGTCGAGCGGCGCGCCGGCCCCTGCGGCGCGCTGAGCGACCAGTTGGGCCGGCCCCAGGTCGGCGGCCAGGAGCCCGGCGACGCGTCGCGAGTCGTGCCGGTCCGCGTCCGGTGACGGCAGTCCCGCCGCGTCGCGGGCGGCGTCCGCCGCGCCCAGCAGTCGGGCCGCCCGCACCGGGTCACCGGCCAGCCGGTACGCCCCGGCGAGCCCCTCCAGGGCGAGCGCCACCGCTCGCGGGTCACCGCTGTCCCGAGCCGCGGCGAAGCCCTCCCGGTGCCGGTGCAGCGCGTCGTCGGCCGCACCGCGCTGCTCGGCGACGAAGCCGAGCTCCGCGCCGACCGCTGCCACGCCGGCATGCCAGCCGGCCTGCCTGTTCCACTCCAGCCACGGGTGCAGCAGTCGCTCGGCGGCGTCCCATCTGCCCTGCCGGCGTGCCGTGATCGCCAACCCCAGGTCGGCGAACTGCTCCAGGGCCAGATTGGACTGTTCCTTGGCCAGGTGCCGGGCCTGGGCGTGCAGGTCGCCGGCGGCGGCGTGGTCGCCGGCGTCCAGCGCGATCCGTCCCAGTTCGTTGAGCTGGTACGACACCTCCGGCCACAGGCCCAGCTCGCGGGCGATGCGGAGGGCATCGCGGTGCAGCCGCGCGGCGCGGCTGCTGTCCCCGGTCATCCGGGCCAACGCGGCCAACGGGTTGGTGGCCTGCAACACTCCCCAGTGGTCGCCGAGATCGCGGAACTCCTCCAGACTCCGCTCCGCGTCGCGGCGCAGCGCGGCGACGTCTCCGCGCAGCAGCGCCGTCCAGGCCAGGCTACTCAGCGCGGCCGCCGCCCCCCAGCGGTCGCCGAGGCTACGGAACTCCGACAGCACTCCGTCCAACCGGCCGTCGCCGGGCCGGGCGGTGACATCCTCGGGCAGCGCCGAGGCGAGCAACCAGCGGGCCCGCGCCACAGCGTGCGGGTCGGCACCGGCCTCACCCTCGGCCTCCGCCCGGCACAGCAGGTCGTGTGGGTCATCGCCGCCGAGCGCGGCCATGCCCGCCTCCCAGAGCAGCGCCAGGGCACGCCGGCCGGCCGGCGCCTCGCCCGGCACCGCGGCCGCCGCCGCCAGCGCACGGCGGCCCTCGCCCAGGTGGCCGCGCAGTACCCAGTACCAGGCGCAGGCGCAGGCCAGCCGGAGGGCGAGCACCGCGTCTCCACGCTCGATCGCCGCGGCCAGGGCCGCCCGCAGGTTGGCCTGTTCGGCGTCCAACCGGCGCAGCCACCGGCGCTGGACGGGACCGCGCAGATTCTGGTCGGCCTCCTCGGCGAGGGCGGCCTGGCAGGTGCCGTGCCGCAGCCGCACCGCCTCGTCCTCGCCGGACTCGCGCAGCCGCTCGGCGCAGTACGCCCCCACCGACTCCAGCATCCTGTACCGCACCCCGTCGGCGTTCTCCACCAGCGTGACCAGCGAGCAGTCCACCAGTCGCCCGAGCAGGTACGCCACGTCGGCACGGGACACTCCCCCGGCGGCGGGCGGATCGGCGCACACCTCCTCGGCGGATGACAGCGCGCAGCCGTCGGTGAACACCGACAGCCGTCGCAGCACGGCCCGCTCGTCCGCGCCGATCAGGTCCCAGCTCCAGTCGATCATGGTGCGCAGGGTGGCGTGGTGGGCCGGGCCGCCGCGCCGATGGGCAGCCAGCAGTCGGAACCGGTCGTCGAGGCGGGCGGCCAGTTCGGTGATCCCCATCGTGCGCACCCGGGTGGCGGCCAGTTCCAGGGCCAGCGGTATGCCGTCGAGCCGCCGGCAGACGGTGGCCACCGCTGCCGCGTTCTCGTCGTCCGGGGCGAAGCCGGGCTCGGAGGCGGCCGCCCGCGCCAGGAAGAGCTCCCCGGCGCTGGACCGACGCAGCTGCGCGACCGTTGTCGTACCCGCCTCCGGCGGCGCCAGGGGCGGCACCGGCACCAGAACCTCGCCAGGCACACCGAGCGACTCCCGGCTGGTGGCAAGAATGCGCAGGTCGGGGCAGGCGTCCAGCAGTTCGCGGCCGAGCTCGGCGACATCTTCGACGACGTGCTCGCAATTGTCGAGCACCAGCAGCAGACGCCGACCCCGCAGCGCCGCCACCAGTCGGTCGACACCGCCGGCGCTGCCGGAGCGGCCATCGTCCCGGAGCCCGAGCGTGCTGGCGACGGCGTCGATCACGGCGGACGCCGCCCGTCCGCCGCCGCCCGGGCGCGGCACGGTGCTGAACTCGACCATCCACGCGCCGGCCGGCACACCGGGTGCGATCCGCGCGGCGACGGCCACCGCGAGCCGGGTCTTGCCGACGCCGCCCGGACCGGTCAGGGTGACCAGGCGGCCGGCGTCCAGGAGTCGAGCCGCGTCGGCGACCGCGCCGTCCCGGCCGATCAGCCCGGTGAGCGGGGCCGGCAGGTTCCCGCGTTCGGGTTCGATCGGCACCGGCGTCGTGGCCGGACCGGTGAGCGCCGGGTCCTGGCGGAGCAGGGCGCGGTGCAGGGCGACCAGTTCGGGCCCCGGGTCGAGCCCCAGCTCGTCGCGCATGCGGTCGCCGAAGATCCGGAACTCGTCGAGCGCCTCGGCCTGCCGGCCGCACTGGTACAGCGCCCGCATCCGCGCCGCGCGGAAACGCTCGCGCAACGGATGGCGTTCCACAAGGTCGCCGAGGTCGGCCAGCACGTCGGCGTGTCGACCCAGATCGAGCGCCGTCTCGGCCCACTCCTCCTGAGCGATCAGCCGGGCCTCCGACCAGCGCGTGACAGCCGGGCGGACGAACGCCTCGTCCGGGAAATCGGCGAGCGCGGGGCCGCGCCACAGCGCCAGGGCGTCGGTCAGTAGCGCCATCCTGTCCCTGGGGTGGACGGCGCGGCGGGCTCGGCCCACCATCTCGGTGAACAGGCCGACGTCCACCGCGTCGTCGCCGGCGGTGAGTGCATACCCGGCCGGGGAATGCGTGACCAGATCGCGGGCCCCCGGCTCGGCGTCGTCCAGGGCGCGCCTGAGCTGCGACATCTTGCTGCGGAGCACGCTGGCCGGGTTGGCGGGCAGTCGGTCGCCCCAGAGGTCGTCGATGAGCCGGTGCGCCGCCACCGGCCGACCGTCGTGGACCAACAGGTCGGCCAGCAGCGCGCGGACCTTGAGCTCCGGGATGCGCACCGGCTTGCCATCAGCGGTCCAGACCTCGAGCGGACCGAGCATCCCGAAGCGCATGCGGCACAGGGTAACCCACCCGATGGCGCGGCACCGGCAACGGAATGGCAGGTCAGCCTGCCGCGCGCAGCTCCACGATGGAGAACGAGCCGGCTGGGTGGACGGCCACAGCGTGCAGCCCGACGGATGCCGCGAGAGCGGTCAGATCGGCGGCGGTCCGCTCCCGACCACCGCAGGCCGTCAGCATGCGCAGGTCCATTCCGGTGTGGGTGGCCTCCCCACCAGGCCCGGTCTGCTCGACAACCAGCACCGCGCCGGTCTGCCCGGCGGCCTCCGCGCACCGGCGCAGGATCTCCCGCGCAGGGTCGTCGGCCCAGTTGTGCAGCACGAACGACAGCACGTACCCGCCGGCGCCGGCCGGCAGCGGGTCGAAGAAGCTGCCGGCCACCACGTCCAGGCGCTCCCCCAGGTCCGACTCCGCGACCGACTTGCGGGCGGCCTCGCAGTTGTCCGGCATCTCGAGCACCGTGCCACGCAGCGTCGGGTAGGCGTTGAGCAGCCCGATCAGCAGCGCGCCGTTGCCGCCGCCGACGTCGACGACCCAGCCCAGCGGACCCCAGTCCATGCCTTCGACGATCTCCGGCGACCGTGACTCCAGGTCGCTGGTGAGCCGGTTGAAGTTCGCGGCCCGTTCCGGGTCGGCGGCCCAGTCCTCCCAGAAGGAACGGCCGAACTGGACCGGAAAGCCGGCCTCTCCCGTCCGCACGCTGTGCAGCAACTGCACGAAGGACAGTTCGGCCCGGCCGACGGAACCCTCGATGTCCAGCCGGGCGCGGGCCTTCGACGGGTGGTCCTCCCGCAGCACCGCGCCGAGCGGGGTCAGTGAGTACCGCCCGCCGCTCTCCCGGGTCAGCAGGCCCCGGACGGCCAGGTACCGCATGACCCGCTCCAGCGCGTCGGCGTTCACCCCCTCGGCCCCCGCGATCGCCTCGGCGGTGTCGGCCCCGGCGTCGATGTGGTCGGCCAGGCGCAACGTCGCCGCCGTCCGGATCGCCATCGGCGTACCGAGCCCCGCCATGGACCAGATCCTGGCGCTCATCTCGTCCCGTGCCACCGTGCCCCCTCGTGGGTCGTGAGAATCTGATCGTCGCCCGCTCACGCTCGCATTCCTTGCGTAGCAGCGGCATCTCCTGAATTGCCGTTCCGCTTCCATTGCCTTGTCGTGCCACCGAACCGGCTGGCACGCTCCATGAATATCCGCACCGCCACGCCGAGGAGCTGATTGCCGATGCCGAGCGCAGAATCCACGACGGAGACGCCGGAGGCGCAACCGTCCGGGCTACGGCCATTTACCGGTGCCGAATATCTGGAAAGCCTGCGCGACGGTCGGGAGATCTGGCTGTACGGCGAGCGAATCAAGGACGTCACCGAGCATCCGGCCTTTCGCAACAATGCCCGGACCATCGCGAACATGTACGACGCGCTCTGGGAGTCGCCCGAGCGCGACGTGCTGACCGTCCCGACCGACACCGGCAACGGTGGCTTCACCCATCCGTTCTTCCGCGCCCCGGTCGACGCGGCCGACCTGCGCCGCTCGCGCGACGCCATCGCGGCGTGGCAGCGACGGTGCTACGGCTGGCTCGGCCGCTCGCCCGACTACAAGGCGTCGTTCCTCGCCACCCTGGGAGCCAAGGCCGACTTCTACGCCCCGTTCGGTGACAACGCCCGGCGCTGGTACAAGGAGTGCCAGGAGCGCGTGCTGCACGTCAACCACGCGCTCGTGCACCCGCCGGTGGACCGCCACCTGCGCCCCGAGCAGGTCGCCGACGTGTACGTGCACGTGGACCGGGAGACCGATGCGGGCCTCGTGGTGAGCGGGGCGAAGGTGGTGGCAACCGGGTCCGCGCTGACCAACTACAACTTCATCGCCCACCACGGGCTCCGGATCAAGGAGAAGCAGTTCGGTGTCGTGTTCATGGCGCCGATGAACGTCCCCGGGGTGAAGCTGCTCTGCCGCACCTCGTACGAGATGACCGCGGCCCGCACCGCCAGCCCGTTCGACTATCCCCTGTCGAGCCGGATGGACGAGAACGACGCGGTCATCGTGTTCGACCAGGCCCTGATCCCGTGGGAGAACGTCTTCGTCTACGGCGACCTGGAGAAGGCGAACACGTTCTTCCACGACTCCGGCTTCATGCCGCGGTTCTCCCTGCACGGCGCCACCCGGCTGGCGGTCAAGTTCGACTTCATCTGCGGCCTGCTGATGAAGGCCGTGGAGATCAACGGCACCGACGAGTTCCGTCAGGTACAGGGCAACATCGGTGAGCTGATGGTCTGGCGGCATCTGATGTGGGCGCTGTCCGACGCCATGATCGAGCGGTGCCGGCCGTGGGCCGACGGCTACGTGCAGCCCAACGAGGAGTACGCGCTGACGTACCGGACCCTCGCCCCGATGGCGTACGGCAAGATGCGCGAGATCGTCCAGCACACCGCGGGCAGTGGGCTGATCTACCTGAACTCGGGTGTTGCCGACTTCCACAACCCGGAGATCCGCCCGTACCTGGACCGGTACCTGCGCGGCTCGCACGGCACCGACGCTGAGCAGCGGGTGAAGGTGATGAAGCTGCTCTGGGACGCGGTCGGCACGGAGTTCGGCGGGCGTCAGGAGCTGTACGAGCGCAACCACGCCGGCAACCCGGACGACAACCGGGCCCAGGTGCTGCGCCGCGGCACCCAGGCCGGCGTCACCGACGACATGATCGCCCTGGTCGAGCAGTGCCTGTCCGAGTACGACCTGAACGGCTGGACGGCGCCGCACCTGGCGACGTAGTAGGCGGCGGCGATCGCCGCGGACCCCTGAGCTGGCGTGGGCGCTCGTCGAGCGTCCACGCCTCAGTCTGCCCGCGACCGGCGTCCACGCCTCAGTCTGTTCGAGACCGGCGCGTCGGCGCGCACGCCAGGGCCCGCGCGTCGGCGCGCACGCCAGGGCCCGGCGCCTCCGACTGAGGCACCGGGCCCGCGGCATGTCTCAGGAACAGCCGCCCTTGTCCGCCTTGAGCATCCCGAGCGTGGTCCGTCCGTCCGGAGCCGGGGAGCCGGCCTCCGCGGACCGCGACGCCGAGGCGGCCTCGAACTCCGCCTCGCTCAGGCCCTCGGCACTCCCCCGCGCGTTGTCGTGGACCTCCTCGGCGGTCATCCCCATGAAGTGCACGACGATCTCGTGGTTGGTCGACGTGACCGCCGACTCCGAGCCGGTGCGGTAGTACAGGTCGACAGTGAAGTCCACCGGCGACAGGTCCGGCTCCTCGCCGCGCCGGATGGCCGCGACGATGGCCGGCACGTCGTAGCGGAGCCGCACCCCGCTGCGCAGGTAGTACTCCTCATCGCGGACCAGCACCACCGGCAGGTCCTCACCGACCGGATGGTCGGCAGGGCGGTAGACCGGCTGGGTGAGCAGGTCGTACCGGAACACCTCGTCCAGCACCGGCGCCGCCTCGGCGGGCACCAGCGGCCGAATCGCCTCGTCCCACCAGCGGTGCAGCATCCGCTCCGCGTCCGGATCGGTGTAGAGGTAGGTGATCGCCGCCCCGAACGCGCCGGTTCCGCCGACAGCGGTCGCGGCGTACCCGCGCAGTGGCGCGGCCGCCGGATCGTCAGTGGTGCTGATCCAGGTGTCCAGGTGGCGCAGCACCTGGGACTGGGTGATGCCGGCGAGGTGCCGCAGCGCCGGCCAGATCCAGCGCAGGACCGCGTTCTCCGCCACCACCCGAGCCATGAAGAGGAAGCGCTGCATCTGCTGGTTCTCGGCGAAGGTCATGGTGTTGTGCGCGAGCACGTACTCGAAGTCGTCGTTGTCACCGCGGACGGCCTTGATGCCGTACTGCTCCTTCTTCTCCATGTAGTCGGTGTTGGGCAACAGCAGGATCGGGTACACCGCGATCCGCGACACCCGCCGTGACAGACGGTCGTAGCCTTCCATGAAGGACTGCACCGTCTCGCCCGGCGCGCCCCAGATCAGCTCGGCGTAACAGTCGAGCCCCTCCTCGTCCAGCCAGGCGGCGAGGTCCTCCCATTCGTTGACCTTCATGTTGCGCCGGTTCATGGTGTCCAGTGCGGTGTCGCTGAGCGTCTGCAGCGCGAGCGTGAAGGAGCTCCGCATGCCGGCTTCCTTCATCATCTTGACGATGCGGAAGAACGTCTTCGACTTGTTCTTCGCCCAGGACGTCTCCAGCGCGCGCGGGAAACCGAGCCGGTCCCGAGTCTCGATGAGCGTCTCGACGAACTCCACGTCACCGGGCAGGAGCCCGAAGTTGGCGTCGCAGGCGACCACGGTGTGCACCTTGAGCCGGCCGAACATCTCGAGCTCCGCGCGCATCCGCTCCGGCGAGAACGCCCGGACCTTCTGCCCGACGGCGCCGCCCCAGTAGCAGAACGCGCACTTGTACGGGCAGCCCCGGTTGGTCTCCATCAGCGCCACGTCGTACCGGAAATTGCCGTCGGCGTCGGTCATCTCCAGCGCCCCGGTCAGGAAGGGCGACGGTATGATCTCGAGGTCCTCGATCCGGTCCCGGGCGACGTTGTGGCAGGTGGCGCCGTCGGTTTCGCGGAACGACACACCCGCCACCGCGTGCAGCGCGTGCTTGTCCACGCCGTCCAGATAGCAGTTGAGCAGATCGCGGAACGTCAGCTCGCCCTCCCCGTTGACCACGACGTCGACCTCGGGGAACATCCGGAACACCCGATCGGCCTGCTCGGCCACGTGGGTGCCGCCGAAGACGACCCAGCCGTCCGGGTTGAGCTGTTTGAACGTCGCGGCCAGTGATCCGAAGGACCGGTAGTTCCAGCCCAGCACGCTGAACGCGAGAACGTCCGGCGGCTCGTCGCTGAACAGGGCGTTGGCCATGGTGGCGTTGGTGGTGCCGCCGCGGAAGTTGTGGATGCTGATGTCGCAGGCGTCGCGGATCCGGTCGTCGGCCAGGGCCGTCGACTTCAGGTAGCCCGACGCCAGCGGCATCGACTCCAGCGGCATCTCCCAGACACCCTGTTGCACCAGGAACACCTTGGTGGTGGCGTTCGCATTGCCGTCCGGGCTCGTCATGTCGGTCCTCCGTTTGCTGATCGGATCGGGTCGGCCGGGACTCAGGTCGTCCCGGCTGTCCGGCAAGGACCGCCACCTCTTCCGTCACACCGTCGTCAGGGCAGTACGCAACCGGCCCCACACCCGTCAGTCGATGGGCGTGGGGCCGCTTCGCGACCGGCTGTGTCAGCGGTCTGCGGGCAAGACCTGGACGAACCGCCCGGTCAGGCGGGCTCGATGGACATCGCGTGTTGGAAGGTGTTCAGCGGGTCGTACTTCTTCTTGATCCGCTGAAGCTTCGGGTAGCTGTCCTTGTAGTAGAGGTCGTGCCAGGGCACCCCGGACGTGTTCCACGCCGGGTCCTTGGTGTCCTTGCTGGGGTAGTTGATGTAGCAGCCGTCGTACTGGTCGTTCGGGACCGGCACCCCGCCGGTGGCGGCGTGCACGTCCCGGTAGAGACGGCGGGTCCACTCCACGGCCTCCGCGTCCGCGTTCGGATCGGCCCAGGTGGAGTCGATCCAGAAGCGCAGAATGGAGTCCCGCTGGGGCACTGCGGTGGCGTCCGACGCAACCGCGTTGACCTGCCCGCCGTAGGCACCGAGGTAGACCAGGCAGGAGTTCTTGGCGTCGGGGTCCGTCAGTGCCCCGTAGACGATGTCGATCTGGTGGTCGGTGAGCGGCTTGCGCAGGTTGCTGCCCGCCGACTTCGTCCGGGCGCCGAGCGAACGGGGGTACTCGAACAACGCGTTGGCGAGCCAGAGCTCCTCGTTCATCTCGACGTAGCCCTGCACTGACACGCCCTCGGAGACAGCGGCGATGTAGTCCTCAACCATCCGGCGGGCATTGGGCGCCGTGGCGTCCATCCGGCACTCCAGGTAGAGCGCGTAGTCCCTCTTCATGTTGAGGTGCAGGGCGCTGTGCATGACGACGTACGGCGAGTCTGGCCCGCTGTTCGCCGCGTGCCAGGCACCGTGGTTCTGCACCAGCCGCTTGAAGTCCGCCTGGCTCAGCGACTCCCATGGCCAGGTCACCCAGGTCATCAGGAGCCGGGCCGGCGGCCGCGGCAGCGCCTTGGTCGGGTTGTTTCCGGTGGCCCGCGGGTCGCGGAACCAGTACCGGGTGACGACGCCGAAGTTGCCGCCGCCACCACCTGTGTGCGCCCACCACAGGTCGCGGTTCGGGTCGTCGGGGCGGCGCGTGGCGACGACGATGCGGGCCTTGCCCTTGGCGTCGACGGTCACCACCTCGACCGCGTACAGGTGATCGGAGATGAGACCGTACCGCCGGGACAGCGGCCCGTATCCCCCGCCGGCGGTGTGTCCGCCGATGCCCACCGGTGGGCACACCCCACCGGGGATGGTCACGCCCCAACCCAGGTAGAGCGCTTTGTACGCCTGCGCGAGCGTGCTGCCCGCGCCGACCGAGAAGGCGTTCATCTTGGAGTCCCAGGAAACCTGGTGCATCGGGGACACGTCGATGAGCATGTCGAAGCGCGGGTCGGCGACCAACGCCTCGAGGCAGTGCCCGCCGCTGCGGACGGTGAACTTGCGGCCCTCCTTGACCGCCCGCTGCACCGCCTCCTGAACCTGGCCGGCCGAGTAGGCCAGCACGATCGAATCCGGGGAGAAGACGAAACGCGCGTTGAACCCGCGCGTCAGCAGTTCGGGGTAACGCGGGTCGTCCGGACGCACCACCACATTCGGCAAGGCCGCCCCACCGCTGTGACCGACGGCCTGCGCAGCGCCGGGCTGCAGGACCAAGCCGGTGACAGCAGCGCCGGAGACAGCAGCGGCCGAGCCAAGGAACTGCCGGCGCGATGCAACCATGTGAGCACCTACCCATCGGAATAAGTCGACTGATCCGGCTCAGTCTGCTTGCTCTGGCCACGCGCGATCTTCTTCCAGATTGCGGTGCCGCCCGGCGCCCGGACCGAACATCGACAGGCGACGCTGCCTGCGATGGCACCACTGTGCCGCAGCGGCGACATCCCGGGCATCTCGCAAGTTGCGCTCAGCGGACGGACGAGCCGGCTGCGCAACGTGTGAGATGCCGTCCCGGGCGGTGCTCCGCGATGGTGATCAGGTGATTCCCATGCTGTACGTGCGGTTGCGGGTCGCTCTCGTTCTGGGGCGACGCCGATGAACCACGTGCCGGTCCCCGTTCGCCTGGGCGTGCTCGGCTGCGCGGACATCGCGTGGCGCAAGCTGCTGCCCGCGGCTGCGGCGGAACCGGGTCTGCGTACCGTCGCGATCGCCGGACGTGACCCGGCACGCACCGACCGTTTCGCGGCCCGGTTCGGCTGCGCCGCGGTGAACCGGTACGAGGAGCTACTCGAGCGTTCCGACGTGGAAGCGGTCTACCTGCCGCTGCCGATCGGCCTGAGGCACCGGTGGGCGGGCGCGGCGTTGGCCGCCGGCAAGCATGTGCTGGCCGAGAAGCCGATGGTGGGCACCGAGAAGCAGACAGCGGATCTGGTTGCCCAGGCGGCCGAGCGCGGCCTCACCCTGATGGAGAACTCCGCGTTCCTCCTGCACGGCCAGCACGCCGCGGTGCGCCGCGCGTACGCGGCCGGCGAGATCGGGGAGCTACGCGCCTTCAGCAGCGTGTTCGGGATTCCGCCGCTGCACAACGGTGACATCCGGTACCGCCCGGACCTGGGCGGCGGGGCGCTGCTCGACGTCGGCTTCTACCCTCTGCGCGCGGCACGTCACTTCGTCGGCCCGAACCTGCGGGTGGTGGGCGCGGACCTGCGCACCGGACCGTCCGGCGTGGACGTGGCGGGCACCGTGCTGCTGAGCGGGCCGAACCAGGTCGCGGTGCAGGTCGGGTTCGGCTTCGAGCACTTCTACCGCAGCGGGTACGAGCTGTGGGGCAGCACCGGTGAGCTGCGGTTGGAGCGCGCGTTCACGCCGCCGCCGGAACACCGCCCGGTGCTCGGGTTGCGGCAGCAGGACCGCCGCGAGTCGCGGACGCTGGCCGCCGAGGACCAGTTCGCCGCGCTGGCCCACTACGGACGTTCGCCGCAGGAGTACCGCACCGGCGTCGCTCGCCAGGACCGGTGACCCGACCGACCGTTACCGCCGACGGTCGCTCGGGT